>CALEEC010000269.1 GCA_937949245.1 uncultured Gemmataceae bacterium
GGCTTCAATTCGGCCCCGAGGTTTTGCTCGGGGAAAGGCAGTCCGCGGCTGGCTGGAGTCGGTGATGTTCTTTTTCGAGCTTCAATTCGGCCCCGAGGTTTTGCTCGGGGAAAGGGGCACTCGTTGCAAGTAGTTGCACGACAACAGCTTCAGGGGGGCTTTTCGAGAGACCCTCTAAAATCAGGTCTACTGACACCCCATTGTCAAAGAACAAATCGCCAAAATTGGCCTGTTTCACTGTATTTCGCTGTATTCGAGCGACCCCCCCTCTTTGGCACACCACTGGGCCGCTCGAATTGCATTTTACACAATCACGGGGCTTGGGGAAGACAAATTTCGTGGCGGAGTACCATAAAATTCCACGCGATTCATTGCGCAAGAGTCAGCCGGCCCTAAGTCGGCAACCATCAGCCGATCTTCGTTCTGATTCATGACCGGCAGTAATTGCTCTAGCAGCAAAATACGCTCGGGTTTCGATAAGCAACAACTAAAGACGGAATAATGCACTGCGTCGCCGAAGCCATTCACGATTTTGTAGACTTGCCGCCAGCGTTTGGGACAAGCAATGTCGTAACTGATCAGATACAGATGACGCATAGTTGCACGCGGTTGGAGAAAGAAGTTGAATCTGCAGTAGAAACGCTTCGGAGTTCGTGCAATTGGTTTAACGAACGGTAAAGCCCGGGTAGTCGGTAATTTCTCCTCCTAGTACGCGGCCTAAGAGGCGGGCTTGGACTTCCAGAGCGCGGCGGTAACTCAGTCGATACCCGAAGACGGGATGTTGAATGAGGGTATCCATGCGACGCTCGTAAGCGGCAATGACGGTTTTTCGGCCGCGGTCGGTGAGGGCGACAGCGTTGATACGTTGCAGGAAGTCGTCGGCATGAATCTCGCCGGTGTTGATCAAGCTGAGAGCGACCGAGTCGGCAATAATCGGTCGAAATTCCTCGGCTAGGTCGAGAGCCAAAGCCGGACGACCGTATTTGGGTTGATGGAACAAACCGACAAACGGATCGAAACCTACCGAGGTCAAAGCGACGAGGCAGTCTTTGATGAGCAAGGTGTAGAGGAAGGACAAGATGGCATTGACCGGATCGCGTGGAGGACGGCGATTGCGATGCTCGAAGGCAAAGGGGATGTCGGGACGGAGCATTTGAGCAAAAGCAGCGAAGTAGATTCGAGCGGCAGTGCCTTCGATTCCCAAGAGGGAGTCGGCATTGGTGGCATGGGGTATGGCCAGGATTAGATCGTGAAGTCGTTGGAGTTCACAGTCGGCTTGATTGCCGAGGTGTCGCCGGACAAGAGTGCGTTGATTGCGAACTTTAGCGAGGATGAAAGCTTGAGCGAAACGTAGAGCCGTTGGTGGGTGGGCGGCGGCTTGATGTTGGGCGATCCGCAGTAGAGCATTTTTGTGGGAAGTTCCAATGGTGATGGCGGTAAACCAGCCGGCATAAGTGAAGTAGAGGATGGGGATGTTGGCGTGAACCAAGGCATGGAGGGCTTGGGTGGTGAGTTGGACGCTGCCAAAGAGGCAGAGTTGGGAGGTGTCGATCAGGCGTACTTCTTGGGTGGGAGCATTTTTCTGGCGTATTTCGAGTCGTTCGCCGGATTTGCCGACGCAGGCGCCTTGGGCTTGGACGTAAATGGGGAGAGCCTCATCGCGAGCAGGGATGAGGCGACGTACGCGGTCGTGGTGTGGGGAGTCGTCGGTACGATTGTCGCGCAAGAGGTGGGTTTCGTCGGGCAGGCAGATTCCGACGAGGGCACAACGGGGACATTTGGGACTATCGACCAGAGGCAAAGGCATCCGCTGGGTGGCAGCCATTTGGCGCATTTGTTGGAGCAGTTCCCGGGTACGTTGAACCAGTTGGTCGGTGATGGGGACTTCAACGCGTTGGCGGGATTCGATGTAGTAGAGGATGCCGTGGGTACAAGTGTAGCCGGCATCGCGGAGGATCAGGGCTTGAGCGCAGAGTTGGACGCATTCGGGTTCGTAGGGACCTTCGGGGCGGTTGGGGCAAGAGCCTTTTTTATAGTCGATGGGAGTGGCACGGTTGCCGTCGAGTTCGAGCAGATCGATGCGAGCGATGAGTCCTTCGGTGGCGGAAGCGAGCAAGACGGAACGAGCATGAATCGGTGGAGTCGCATCGGTAGGCAGTTGATCTGCAGCAGGCAAAGGTTGTTGATCGGCCTGATCGACGCGGCGATGGCCGAGACGGCCTTCGAGGGTGTCGGCATTGTGCTGGAAATCAGCGTTCATCCATTCGAGAAAGCATAAGCGAGGGCAATAAGCAAACTCGTTGAGCATGCGAGCGGGTACCAGATCTAGGGAGTCGATCTGCGACATAGCCGTTTCCTTGGGAACGAGTCGGTAGGCTGGGGAACGCGTCTGTGAGAGAGACAACAGAGACCTCGGAGTGGTTCTCGAGCACATCCGAAAAAGCGACGTCATTGAAAAAACGCAGAAGTGTCTGCTGTTATCGGAGAAAAAAATTGGAAAAAATCAGCAGCGGCGGTGGCTTCGGAAAGAAGAATACGTTAGCAAAGCAAGAAAGAGGAGAGTTTGGAGGTCTGCATTGCAGGCAGCAAGATCAACGGGGGAAGGTAGCGAATGGGAGTTCGCGGCGTAGCACCGAGGTGGTGCCGCGCTGATATTTCGTTCCGAATGGTGCCAAGGTGGTTTTGGGTATGGTGTGGTGTCCCGTGTTAGCCTTCGAGATTCATCGTACGATTGAGGACCAAGAAACGAGGCCCCAGGGGAGGAAGTATCGGTCGTTCCATCAGGTGCGCCGTGTGGCAACGGTGGCTGGGATGGTCCGGCATGCCACGGCGGAGGCAGCGCGACGACTTGGTTGGTCGGCGCAGCAGATCGAGACATGCGTGTATGGTCATGACGATACCAAGGAAGGTCAAGCGACCAGCGATGAGCGGTTATGGTTTCTGCCGTTGCCTAGCCTGACGCCGAAAGGAGTGATGGGCATTCGACGGGTGCTGATTATGGGTCCTCGGGGATTCGATCTGGCCCCGTTGCGACGACGACTCAATGGCCAAGAATTGTGCGATGAGGCGACCCAACGCCCGGTGGCAATGCTCTCGATGATCGGTAACACGGATCGAGGGGTGATGCCATTTTTAAGAGAATCGGAGGTATGGAGCACGGTAAGTCCGGTGATATTACCGGGCTACGACGATCCGGGTCGATTGCGTGACCGACTGCAGTGGCCACAATCCGAGGAGCACAAACAACGCTTGCAGGAGCGTTTGGACACGCGGTTGGAAGGGGTGATCCGCAAAGCCTTCCAACAAGCGGGTTGGCCGGCCGAGGTATGGGAGGAAGCGTCGATCGAGTATTGTAGCGCGAGTTGGTGGCGTGGCCTGGATTTGGCCAGTCGCTATGAGCCGTTGCCGCCGTTGAAGTATCCACGGGTGCACCTACGAGTGCGTTTGCGACGAAAGGTAGGCGGCCCGATGGCAATTGGAGCGGGGCGTTACCGCGGTTACGGCTTATTGGCTCCGCTGGTACCGGCGGTCGAGGAATCATTGGAGAAAGACCATTGAGAGGTAGGGGGCTGCCCGCGGTGGGGATGCACCAAGCTGGGGCGGACGCCCAATGCTCGGATTCGCTATACTGTCGGTATGAGCTACCTGGTGCATACGCTGCAAGTTCTGATTCAACAAGGCGAAATCGTTCTGTCCGATCCGCCGACGCTGCGACCTGAAGATCGCCCCGCGGTCGAAGTGCTGCTCGCAGATCTTTTCGCCGACTGGTGCTTGCATTTGGCCGGTCCACGCCTCGAATTCGATCCTGTCATCGGATGCCGCGCTGCCGAGTTCGTCCTCGAAGCGTGCTGGACGCTGGTCAACGGTTTTCCCGCCCGACCATCTCTTTCCCCCCATCTGCAACCGTTCGCTCTTCCGGGGACGGCAAAGGCTCATGCCTCCGCCGATTTGACCTTCCGCTTCCTTCCTGGAATCCTTCGCCGAGGGATCGCACGCCAACTGCCGGAGAGCTTCACCCAGGTCCTTCGCTCGCTGCTGCGCGCTTGGCCATTGTCGGGAGTCTTGGCCGGTCTGTCGGAAGGACCGACCTCGCCCCTGCACTTCGACAACCACGTTGGCTTACAATGGCTGTACGCGGAACGCTTTGCCCAGCACGAATCGCCGGCTTGGCTTCCTTCCGAGGGACCGTTACGGCAATGCATCGAGATGGTCTATCTGGAATTGGGGCGTCCTTTGCCTTTGGTGGTGCCGAGTATCGCGGCTGGGCTGGACCAGAAAGGATCTTCCCCGTGAATGCCTTGGCGGATTGCGCTGCGCGGTTGCGTGATGAAGTCGTTGTGCCTCTCAAAGCTCGCTATGTCGGTCGCGAAGAAGTGGTCGATCTGATCGCGCTAGCTCTGGTGGCGGGGGAGCATCTGTTTCTGTATGGGCCGCCGGGAACTGCGAAGTCGGCCTTGATCCGAGCCTTCGCTTCGGCAGTGCATGGATCGTACTTTGAGTATCTGCTCACTCGTTTTTCCGAACCGAACGAAATCTTTGGGCCGATCGACTTGGGCAAACTCCGCGAAGGCATCGTCGCTACCGTGACCACCGGTATGCTTCCCGAAGCGGAGTTCGTGTTTCTCGACGAATTGTTCAATGCCAACAGTGCGATCCTCAACAATCTGTTGACCGTGCTGAACGAACGGGTCTATCGCCGAGGGGCGGAGATCCATCGACTACCGATGCTGTCGTTGTTTTCCGCGTCGAATCATTTGCCTGAAGACGACGCCTTGCAGGCTTTGTTCGATCGCTTCTTGCTCCGTTGTCGTGTCGAACCGCTCCCCCGGGAAGCGATCGGGGCGTTGTTGGCCGCGGGGTGGGAACTCGAACGGCAACGCTTTGATGGCAGCAGGACTACGTCGGCGATCGCTGCGTCAGCAGTGTCGATCACGGCCGACGACCTGCGCCGCTTGGCCCAGGCGACGTTGCATGTCGATTTGGTGCCGTTGGCACCGTTGATTGGGGAGATGGTCCATAAAGTGCGAGATCTGGGAATCGCCCTGTCGGATCGTCGGGCGGTCAAGGTGCTGAAATTGATCGCCGGTTCGGCGGTCCTCTGTGGCCGCAATGTCGCGGAACCGTCGGATATCTGGGTGTTTCGCTACGTTTGGGACCGTGCCGAACAGATTGGTCCGCTGTCGGCGTTGGTGCAAGAGTTGCTCCAACAACAAAAGCCATCGACGCAAGCGCATGCTTTGGCCGCGATTCCTGAACGTCCGAATGCGGAGCGCATCGCGCGATTGCTCGACGAAGCAGTCCAGGAAGTTCAGAAAGGTCCGCAACGCCTGACGGCCCTGGCGCGGTTGCGGGAACAGGTGACCCGTTTGGCCGATCAGGCGGCTTGGTTGGCCGACACGTCGCAACGCGAACACCTGCAACGCCGAGCCGCGGAACTATTGGATCGCATCGGCCGATGAACCGCGGTTCTCGTCGCAGGCACGGTGCCAGTTGCAGGCGAGAACGCGGGTAGCAGAAGCAGCAGGGGGAGCATCACATCAACTTCCACAACCACTGCCAGCCCCAACCGAGGCCGACGCCGATCACGCCGCTGAGCAAAGCCAACATGCCCAACCACTTCGTCCAAGCAAGTCGACGTTGGAAACGGCGTTCGATCTCCGGTTGAGCGATCACCTGCTCCAACCAAGCGACGCGTGCTCGAACTGTGGAATGCTGCCAAGCGCGCAGCCAGGCGGCCCACTGTCGGAAACGGTATGCCCAACGGCGTAGCCACGATGCCCCATCAGCTTGGCTAGGCGAACGTGGGCCGTGCAGTTTTTCCACACGCTCCAATGCCGCGATAAAGGTGCGAATGCCGGTAATGCACAGTCCTTGGCCGCGTTCGGCTAGGCGTGTTGTGGCATCGTGTCCGGTGCAGTCGAAACGCTCGCACGACATGGCTCGGCAACCGTAGATGTCTGCTTGGCGTTCGCAGCGCCGCGACAGATAGCCGAACGTCACAAACAAGTAGATGCCCAAGATCACCACGGGGGGCAAGGCGAGCAAGATTTCGTAATCGCGGCGTAGTTGTTCCCAAGTCGGCCCGGTCAGTGCTTGTTCGATCGCGGCCAGCAGTGCGCCCAAGAGCAACAGACTGAGTGTCAGAAAGGCCAGATACAACAGGAAATGCCCGTGACGGACGTGGCCCAGTTCGTGGCCGAACACGGTACAGATTTCGTCGGGAGTCAATTCTTCGATGAGCCGATCGGTCAGCACGACATACCGCAACGACGGCAAGACGCCGACGATCAGGGCATTGGCGACCGTCGAGCGGGTGTTCCACAAGAGGATGTCGGCACAGCGGAACCCGGTGCGTTGTGAGACGGCCAACAACCGATCGCGGATCGGCCCGGCCGGCAACGACCGTAACCCTAGCACATACCGCAGCGCCCAGGGCATGAAAATCACGATCGCCGGCATCAAAGCCAACGACACGGCATGGAACCAGTCTTCTTGCCCCAGCGTCGGCCAAAGTCGATGGAGGCTCTGTTGGGTTGTGAGCAATCCCAAGGGGACCATCAACAGAATCAGATATTGCCGCAGATGGAAGATGCAATAGCCCCCTCGGGTCCAGAACGGTTTGTCGCTGGGGGAACCATGCAGGCTGTGATGGAAGGCCCGATCGGCATCGTAAAAGTAGATCCACCCGCCGAGGAGCATCAGTAGGTAGGGGAGCAACAACAGCAGTTCGGCTCCCGGGGCCAAAATGGAGTGCGTTTGCCATTCGATCTGACACTGACATTGCACCAACCACCCCCACCCCAGGGGATAGTACATCAGAGCGAAGCAGGCCATCTGGCCGAAAAAATGGAGGGTTCGGCTGGCGAGATAAGCGCGAGCAATGGTTTCGCGTTGCTCGGGGTGATGTTCCAAGCGTCGGCAGGTCCGCTGAGCCAGGAGGTAGGCGGCCAACAGATTCGCGGCCAGCACAACACCGACCGCGACCATTGTCAGACGCGACGACTGTAGCGTACTAAATCCCCGTACCGACGACCATGCCACCGGTTCGGGCCAGCGTACCGGCAAACACGCCGTCATCAGCAATAACAGCAACAAAAGCGGCATGGTTCAACCGTTTCGCCAAAGAGCATAGCCGTCGAGTCGGCAGGGGCCTTACATCGGCATACGCATCAAGCCACCGTCTTCGGTCAACAGCAAAATTTCGCGGGTCGTCGGTGCATAAAACCCGGTGATGAGACGATTGGGGATCGGAATTTTCTGGTCGCCGACGCGGCGCATCCGGCGTCGATCCCCGAAGCGGTACACGCACAAGCGATTGTCCGCGGTCATGGCCATGACTTCCCAAGGACGCGCAATCCACGCGGCGCAAAAGCCGTGAGTGTCGGCTTCGCTGTAGGTGCAGGCTTTCCATTGCGCTGCCGCGGAGGCATGGGCCGAGGAAATCTCCACGACGGCCAAAGTGTTGGTCGGAGTGATACCAACCAACAAATGCGATTGCGGCGATAGCGAACACCACCTCACCGGCGCTTGGGGCATTGGGACGATCGGCGTAGGCCAACTGAGCAGTTTATATATCGGGGAATGGGCACGAACACTCCATAGGCCATCGGTCGTGATGATCCAATATCCCTCCGCAGCGTCTTGGGCGGAACTGTGCGGTTCGGGGAGGGCCAACAGCAACTGGTCGACCGGCGGGATGCTTCGGTCTTCGCGTGACAGAACCAAGGGGCCAGGCTGCAATCCCGGTATCGACGCAGGAAAAATGGCGACATCGGCTTCGTCCATCCAGACCCAAGGAGGCGAAATGCCTTTGGGCAACTCGGTGGTCCAGATCCGCGGAGACAAGTGGCACAAGGGATTGACTTCATCGCTAAAGCGATCGTAGCTATGGATCATGACGTATCGCCCATCGCCACTGCGGGTGAATACCTGGATGATTAGCAAATGCAAACTGAGCGATGCAGTGGTCACCACCACGAGCGTGGCATACGGATCTACCGATAAGCCAACTACGATAGCGCGATGTTCACTCGGACGAACCACCGACACGACTTCGTTGGTTTGGACACGATAGCACACCACTTCGCCGGTGTCGAAGCCGACCACCAGATCGCCGGTTTCCCAAGCGGAGACGGCAGCGGTCACTCGTCCCCGGCCCAGCCAAGTCAGTGGTGCCGGGGGGGGCGATTCTCGCTCGGACGGCTGGATCTTCATGGCGGCCCGCATCGCGTAAGTGGCATCCGACACCACCTCGGCCGACCAACTAGAATTTTGGCCGAACGTATCGGAAACGATCGTGCCCAAAGCCGAGTGGGTCCGGGCGTATTGCCCCAAGCGGCGCGCCAATCCGAGCCGAGCGCGATCGCGTAATTCTTCGCTGTAGCAGGCCAAGCCGGGACGATCCGCCCAGGTGCGCAAGGCATTGAAAAACCGCTGCGCCGGCTGCGACAGATCGTATTGCTCCAAATGCTGCTCGATTTCTGTCAGCAACTGTAGAAGTTCTTCGCCGCGGTGGTTCGCTGCGTAGCGTTCGGCCAGAGCCTGGCCACAGGTCATGGCATCGCCGATCTGAGCCAAGGCGAAGATCTGCTTTCGCGCTTCCCAACCGGCACGGAAATATTCGATGGCCCAATCGTCCCGCTGGGTCTTGCGCCAGATGAGCATGCCGGCCTCGTGGTAGTTGCGGTGGGACCGAATCACTCGATCGGCCGCTTGCCGGTAAGCTTGCTGGGCCGCGTCGATTTCCCCCAGACGCATCAGCAGATCACCAACTGCGACGAAATCGTTCTGTTCGCGGTACAGGCGGAGAGCTTCGGCAAAATCGCCGGCTTTCTCGAATTCGACAGCGGCTCGTAGCGGTTCGTGGAGTTTGTCGCGGAACACGATCGCTGCGTCGCGATGCAGTCCGCCGCGTGCCAGGACCTCGGCCGCGGCCCGAAAGTCGACTAGCAGTTTGCCGTAGATGAAGGCGGCCCGCCGAAAATCGCCGCGTTGCTCGGCTTCCTGAGCCACCCGGCGATAGGTTCGGGCCAACTCGGCTTGGACATCGAGTCCGCCCATCCAAACGCTGGCCGGGCCGTGACCATGCCGCAACAGGTCGGCCAAGGAATAACGCGGATCGTGCTGCGGTAACTGCGTGCCGCGATGCGCCGGGCCACCGCGTTGGTGCGCGTTGCCCATCGGCAAGGCGCGCCGCAAAGCTTCGTCGATTTTCCCTTCCTGGAACCACTTCAGCAGTTGCCTGAGGGCCGCTTCTTGTTTGCCCAGCACAGCTTCGGACAACTGCGGAGCCATTGCCAGGGCTTGGGCCATCCACTGCGACCCGAGCTTTTCCAATTTCCCCCATCCCAACGACTGCCCTAAGGTGCGCATTCCTTGGCCGAAACGCAGCATCGCCTTGCTCAGCCAACGGGTTTTTGCGGGGGCTTGCTCCAGTTGCGGAGAGGGCGGTTCGTCTTGCGATCGTCCTAGCGACGGATCGTCGAAGACCTGCTCGGGCGAAGTAGGGGGAAACAACCGCTCGATGCGTCGCAGTTGCTCGGCGAACGGTGGCCTCGCGTCGAACGCTTGCCAGTCGTGATGTTGTTGGGCCGTGACGTCCACTAGGTGCGTCAACGGCAGGACCCGGTTCGGGGAATACCCAAACACCCGCTGATGCGGCAAAATCACCAAGCCGCGTTCCCGCACCAGCGCGGCTGCTTCCTCGGGATGCAGTGTCGGTACTAAGTCGGCGTCCCAAGGGATGTACAGATTCTCGACGATGCGCCGCAGCGGCATAGCTCCACTTACTCGTTGCGTCGTTGCATCCTGAGCGAGAACCAAGAAGCCCTCGGCCAACGGGAAGATCAACGGCGGAGTCGCGGGGCGTAACTCGGCCAAGCATTGGGCCAATCGCTGGGGATCGAGCGTATCGACGTACCATGCTTCGCAGGGGCCGACGGCTTCGCGGTGTCGCAGATGAAAGGCAATGGCCATGCGTAGCATCCCCACCGTTCAAGACGATCGCAAGTAACGATCCAACGCGAGCATCTGCCCCGCTGGTTTCAGTTGGCAAGCCTCGAACAACACGCGTCCGATGCGTTCCAATGCATTCGGCGTTTCGCTGGTTTGCAGCAGTCCTCGGGGACCGTAACAGGTGCCGTCCGGCATCCACAACGCCAATTTGTCCCGCCAGACGAACAGCATCACCAACAGTTTGCCCGTTGTCCGCTCACAGAGCAATACTTCGCCGAAGACCGTCACAATAGCTCGGATGGCGAGTTCCGTTTCCAAGCGAAAGCGCCCAGGGTCGTAGTCCCACGGAGGCCGAGGCGGACGCAAGGCCCGCTCGCGTCGGGCCGTTCGCGGATCGATGCGAGCCTCGGAATCGCTAGAAGGAGTTTGCCCGCTTGGGGGGATCTCTAAGCTACCGCTGCTCCAGCGAAGCGTATGGGTGAAATGCTCGCCGACTTGCAGGGTCAGTGTGTCTAATCCCAACGTCAGCGTCAGGTTGTTATGACATCGGCCCACGGTGGAATCCAGAGTCACTTGTTGGCTTCGCGTGTCGGTGATTGTGATCTGATTGGGCTGGGCTTCGCGGGCCAACCAACGCCCATCGGGCGACAGGTGCCCGATGGGCGAACGCCCCGCGATGGGCAATTCCCGCACAACCCTAGCGGTAGGCACATCAATCAGCAGGAGCGAGCGCACCATGGAATGCATTGGCTGATAGAGCACGGCCACTTGAGAACCGCCTTGTTCGACACGCCAAACCCGGGCTTGCACCAGCAAAGGCTTCCCCTCTTGCAGGGGGCATATCGTGCGGCAGTTTTGCTCGGCATCCCAGAATTGCAATTCCCCGGTTTGCGGATTGAACCGAACGTCCCAATTTTCATGGACGGGGAAAAATCGGCGATCGCCACGCGGACTTTGCCGTTGCCGCAGCAAGCGTTCGACCGCTTGGCGTGCTCGCGATGCGGCCGGAGCATCCACCGACGATTCGCCCGTCTGGAGATCAACCGCCCAGACCTGCGATTGGCTCTCGTACAAAACGCAATGCCAATCGGCATAACTGCGCCACTGCCCGCCTGCTGGCCAATGCGGAAACGCGAACTTCCGCACCTGACGCGAACGCAAATCGTAATGGAACGCATATCGCCCCTGTGACGTGCTGCCACAAACGACAAAGCCCTGCTCGACTCCCAAGACGGCTTCCACTTCCCGCAGCAATTGGCCTTGCACGAACGGCCGAGGGAGCAAACCGTACCCACTGCCATCGCAACGCCACCAATGCAGCAAACCATGCGGGGAACGCACCCCGCTGACTGTCAGCAGATAAGTGCCGCTGGCATCAAACGCCACTTGCGATAGCGGAGCGGTAATGCCGATGGTAAAAGGAAACGGAGCCGGTTCCACCTCGCCGCTCCAATCGCTGGGGAACGTATCAGCCGGCGTTCGTTCGGCAGCAATCGCAGCCGGCGTAGGTGGGGACGCGACCCACGACAGGCGGAAGCGCGACAAGACGATCGGTTCGCCGCTGCGGAGTTCCGACCAGATCACCTCGCCGGTATCGTTCAGCGTCAGCGCGAACAGTCGGCTTTGGGGAGCGAGATGTTTGCAGGCGAGTCGGACGGCCGCTTCTTTCAAACTTCGCGGATGCGTCAGCAACACCAGATCGCACCCGTTGGCCCGCGGTTCGCTCAAGACCGTCGCAAGCCATTCCCCCGGATGCAGCGACAAATCGCTCGCTTCCAATTGTTCCGCCAGAGATTCTGCGGGAGTTTCGCGGGGATCAAACCATTTCGAGGCATCGCTGCCGCAGACCACGGTCAATGGCAGGTCTTTCCGCTGTCCCAAGCAGATCAAGGCCACGACGGCCGCACTGAGTCCCAGACGCACCGGCCCCCAAGTCCGTACCCCCTGATCCAGCAGAATGACCAAGCGTTCCCGGGTCCGTTGATGCGGCTCTTCTCTGCGGAAGTACAGCAGTTCCTTTTCCGCAAAACGACGCACGAATTCCAAGCCATCCAGCGCGAACTGACTGGGAAGCAACGCTTGCGGTTGCCCGCGATTGGTCACGTCGGCGTAGCCCCCCAACGGCAATTCCGGCGGACGCTGCCGACGCGGTGGCAACGTCAAGGCACTGACCAGGCGGTCGACCAACGGCAACGCTCCGCTAAGCCGGGCACGCTCGGTGTAGATTTCCTGCATCCGTTCGACGAAGGGCGGAATCCGAATCAAAGCGGTGTCGGCTAAATCGGGATCGTATTGGCTCGGTTCAGGGGGGGCGGCACCGTGCCGCAACCAATGTTGCAGCGTGGCCTCGGCCAGCGGAGCCAAGCGTGCCAGGACTTGTTCGCGGACCCACGAGGCATGGCGCGGAGCCAGTTCCGATTCGATCGATCGATGATGGGCGTAGACCGCTAACGCTGACAGCGACGGTGTCTCGTTGAGCCAACGCGCGATGCGGTTTCCGCCTCCGGGGGGGAGATGAACGGCCACCGGCAGATCGACGGCTAAAACACTACCGAACAGCACCCCGGCATTGCGGAGGCGTTGGCCGTTTTCCAGATAGGCTTGACGTAACCGATGCAGGGGTTGAATTTCCAGGTCGGGCACATCTTTGGCCCCAATACGATCGCCTCCCAAGCCAAGCATGCGCAACATTTGCAGCACCATGCCAAACGGCGGAACTTCCCGTTGCGAACAGAACCCTTCGAGGAACAACGCCAACTGACTGGTGAACACGAAGGTCGAGCCATCCGCGAAGTCGATGGCATCCCCCGCCGACGACCAACGCAGTTGCTGCGTCCAGGGATGATACGGGCTAGGCAGATGCAAGTAACTGAGGAACGGTGCAAGCGAGTTCACGATCGGCCCCCTTGGGCGTTGATCTGTGCTTGGTACGCCCGACGAATACCGGCCCGCGATAACGGTGCAAACCGATCGCACGCAAGCACCTCGAAGCCTTCGGGCGTGACGATCAGCCATTGATTGTCCTCGACCCGCGCAGCATTCAACCACAGTGCTTCGGGCCAATCGGGTTGCAGACGTTGCCCCAGCGGACACAGCACCCGTTGGCCCCAGAACGCCTGGGCGTTCGGCAATCGGGGGAGGTTCGCGCCGCGTAGCCAGACGGTTGTGTGCCGGTGCATCCCTTCGATGTGGGCCAATCGATGGGTCGTCGCCGTCTCGGCCCAGTCAGCCAATTCGGCTAAGGAACAACGCAAAGCCGTCGTCGCTTGTATCGCGTCGCTGGGCACTAACTGCGGACGCAATGGTTGCACCCGCTGCGTCTCGCTACGGAAGCGGGGTTGCAACGGGGCCGGATGCAGGAAGTAATCGAGCGGCTTGCCTTCGTCGAAGGTGGGCACAGTAAAATCCGGCAAAGCCGAACCGAGCCTTCGCCAATGCTTTCCGTCCGGGATGAAAAGCCACACTTCGGGGATCGCAAGCAAAGCTGTGGCCAACTCGGGTTGCTGCTGCTGCCAACGAAGCCACAATCGCCGATCGATGTTCCACACTTGCAAGCCGGCCAACGTGCGAAAACGAGCCAAAGCGTCGAGCCGATCGCACGGCACCGCCGCAAGACGAACCTCGGCGATGGAAACGACGGTCGCCATACGACGCCAACTCTGCCTCGGGGAAATCGATCCAATCACCCTTATTCTAGGAACGCGTCAACCCAGGAATGCGTCAACCGGCCAACGCCCGCCCGCGCTTCACGTCCTTTGGCGAGCGACATCGTAAAGCCCAGCCACGAGGAAAACCGCGAAGCGTCCCCGCTGAGGACGAGGACGATCACTGGGACGGTGGTAAAAAACGAAACCACGAGAGGACGCATGCCCTCTCGTGGATCGGCGACGAGACGATCCCACCAACGCGATCACTCTTCCATGAAGTAATCGCGGGGGCTACGGATGTAGGGATTGACTGGAAAGACCACCGGCCCCACAGCGGGTTCCGGCCCGGGGCCGAGCTTCTCGGGGCAGCGGAAACACTTGCGAATCAATGGGTGCCATCCCCAAGGGTTGGAGCGATCGACCGCGTATTCGACTTTGCCACGGTGTCCCCCCCCCAACAACGACCACAAGTGGAGGCCCTTCTTGCCGCAACCATCGCAGCCGCAATCGATTGCACCGCAGTTCCCCGTGGCACAATCACCGGCACCGCAGGTGTCGCAGCTTTTGTCTTTGTGGAACCACTTCAGCAGACCATCGGCCTTGGCATCGCTGCCCAGACCGAGCAGCAGCAGCACCGGGGCCAACCCGAGGAGCCATTTCTTCATGGACAAAATCCTTTCTTCGTCGGAGTCCGTGACGCGAGGAGTGTCTGATCTGCTTCTGCTATCGACCAAGCAAGCCCCCGGATCTGATGCATTGGTTGTGGATGTAGCAAAACCCGATGATGCGATTGCGGCGCAATCGCCTTGTGTGGACAATTCGGCTTTGTCGCTGAAATTTGCCTGAGCAGTGCAGACGATCGTCCGTCCCTCTAGGGGGGATTGCAACCCGCAAACTAGCGTTGGCAGCTCTACAAAATCAAGAGCCGACGACACTAGTCGTCGG
>CALEEC010000270.1 GCA_937949245.1 uncultured Gemmataceae bacterium
AGGCTCACCGGATGGTCCGTGGGAAACCTACCATGAGCCTCGATGTACCCGATCGATCACACTTTCGGTTCCCACCCCTTCTCGTATTCCCGACGCCACAAGGTCATGGCTTCGGGATCGTGGAGAATCTTGCCGTCTTTCGGATCGCATTTCAACGTGCGTCCGACCCGGTGCGCGATGTTGCCGAGGTGGCACAGCAAAGTGCTCTTATGTCCCTCCTCAATTTCGGAGTTCAGGGGTTGATTGTCGCGGATGGCGTTGAGGAAATTCGCGATGTGGTCGGTGTCTCGGGCGGGGCCGGTTTCGCGGCGGATTTCTTTTCCTTTCTCGTCGTACACGATATACCCCGTGCCGGTGATGGCTAATCCGCCTTTCTCACCGCGGAAAACCTCTTCAATGCCCCCCGCGGGAACAGCAATCGCCAGGGAGCAACTAAAACCATTCCACTGAATGATCTTGCGATCGGCAAACTCGAAGCACACCGCGTGGGTGTCAGGGGTTTCTTGGTCGTCGTCAAAGCGATAACGCCCTCCCGCGGAGGTGACTCGTACTGGATAATCGACGCCTAACCCCCAACGGCAAATGTCGATGGTATGCACGCCGTTGTTGCCCAGTTCGCCGTTGCCCCAATGCCAGAACCAATGCCAGTTGTAGTGCAAATAGTTGCTGCGGAAGGCTTTGCGTGGGGCTGGGCCTTGCCACAGGTCGTAATCAAGTCCTTCCGGCGGAGCTACCGCTTGCCCGCGGCCGATGCTGGGCCGGTTGCTGCTGTACCAGGCTTCGGCATGATACACCCGACCGATGATGCCGTCGCGTAACGCTTGAATCGCTTCTTGGATCTTGGGCCGACTCCGGCGTTGATTGCCCATCTGCACCTTGCGTTGATACTTCCGAGCAGCCGCGACCATCCATTCCCCTTCTTGCGGATTGTGGCTACACGGTTTTTCGACATACACATGCTTGCCAGCGGCACAAGCGGCGATCGTCGCCGGAGCGTGCCAATGATTGCACGCGGCACACACCAGCACCGTGACCGATTTATCGTCGAGGATGCGTCGAAAGTCGGCCACCGCTTTAGGAGCTTTGCCCGCGACTTTCTCGACCTCGGTAGCGGCTTGGGTAACGCGTTTAGCATCCGGGTCGCAGACGTAAGCGACTTCGACGTTGGCTTGCCGGGCAAACATCGTGGCCAGCGCGATGCCGCGGCCGCCGGTGCCCATGACACCGACCAGGATCTTTTCCGAAGGATTGGCCGCCCCACTGACGCCACTGGCCAGCGAGACGCTTAAACCAACAGCCGTTGTCGTCAGAAAATCGCGACGATCGAGGGATGTACTCATGGCAGTAGGCTCCTTGAGATTGCGGTAGGCGTAGGCTTCGATCCTATCGCATCGGCAACAGCAATGGCAGAAAAAACTCGCGGAAATTTCTCGGAGCGACTAGATTCCTCGCTCCTGAATGAACTCCCCACTCCCATCTGTTGTTCCCTTCGCTCCTGAATGAACTCCTTGCTCCGATTCCATCGTCGCCGGCGCCGTTTCGTCCGCGACGCGATTCCGCTGGCGGTTTGGCAAGCGGTCGGCACGCGTGCCGCGGGAGATCTCAGTAGCGGAGAGTGGTAAACCGCTTGCTGTCGGTACGGCGGGGCCGTCGACGGATGGACGGGGATGCCCGCTTCGGCCACAGGGGCCAGCTGCTTTCTGTTGGCACTCGGTGGGCGGTCGGCTACAGTAAGAAAAGTGGTTGTCTCCCCGCTTTCTGATGCGACTGCCGACGTAATCGGCGTGATCGCCCCATTTTGGCCGAAGGATGTGCTATGTCCAGCGTGGACCCGTGGTTTCAATCGCTATTCGCCGAGCGGATCGGTGGAGCCAAGTACGGCAAAGGAACCGAAATCTACAAGTTCGAGAAGATCAAACGCGCCAAACGCGCCGCGTTGGCCGCTCACCCGGAACGGCGACTTCTCGACTTCGGCATCGGCGAAAACGATGACATGGCCGCGGTCCATGTGCGCGAAGCGCTCAAACGCGAGGTCGATCGACTGGAAAATCGTGGTTATGCCGACAATGGCATCCAGACGTACAAAGATGCCGCGGCTGAGTTTATGCAACGCCAATTCGGCGTCCGACTCGATCCGGTCACCGAAATCGTTCACGCCATCGGCTCGAAACCGGCTTATGCGATGCTGCCAGCTGTGTTCATCAATCCGGGCGATGTCACCCTCATGACGGTCCCAGGATATCCGGTGGCTGGCACGCACACCCGCTATTATGGGGGCGAAGTCTACCGCCTGCCGTTGCGCCCTGAGAATGGCTTTTTCCCCGATCTGGCAAGCATCCCCAGCGACATCCGCAAACGGGCCAAACTTCTGGTGCTCAACTACCCCAACAGCCCTACCGGGGCAGTCGCTACCCGCGAATTCTACAAGCAGGTCATCGATTTCGCATACACCCATCAGATTGTGATTGTGCAAGATGCCGCTCACATTTTGCTGACTTATCAGGGCGAACCGTTGAGCTTTCTACAAATCGACGGAGCCAAGGAAGTCGGTGTGGAAGTGCATTCGATGTCCAAAGGCTTTAACATGATCGGTTGGCGGATGGGATTTGTGTGCGGGCATCCGAAAATCGTGCAGGCGTTTGCGGACGTGAAAGACAACTCGGATTCGGGGCAGTTTATGGCCATTCAGCACGCCGCTGCGGTCGCATTACGTGACCCCGAGATCCCCAAACAGGTGCGGGCCAAATACGAACGCCGACTCCGCAAACTCGTCGCGGCCCTCAAACAGGTCGGCTTCGCGGCTCAGATGCCCGGAGGCACCTACTTCCTTTACGTCCCCGCTCCCACCGGCGCGCTGGGCCGAACTTTCGCCAACGCCGAGGGAGCCTCGCAATTCTTGATTCACGAACAATCGGTCTGCTGCGTTCCCTGGGACGACGCCGGGCCGTTCCTACGCTTCTCGGTCACTTACTTAGCCAGCAGTGAAGCCGAGGAAGATCAACTGATGGCCGAGACGGTCGAACGGTTGAGCCAACTCCAATTGAAGTTCGCCTAATGGTTGCTGAGAACTTCTCCTTCTTCCGGGAACCAGCGCGATGAGCACCTACATCCTCTCCGCAGTGCGAACGCCGATCGGCAAATTCCTGGGCGAGTTGGCCGAAGTCCCCGCGGTGCAATTGGGGGCCGAGGTGGTCCGGCAAGCGATCGTGCGTGCCGGATTGATGCCCGAAGCCATCGACGAAGTGCTGATGGGCAATGTCGTACAAGCTGGACTCGGGCAGAACCCCGCTCGGCAAGTCGCGTTGTTCGCCGGTTTGCCGCCGAGCATTGCCGCGGTGACGATCAACAAAGTCTGCGGGTCCGGCCTGAAAGCGGTGATGCTGGCCGATCAGATCCTGCGTGCCGGCGACGCACACTGGATCGTCGCCGGAGGGATCGAAAGCATGTCGCAAGCCCCGCATCTTTTGCTGGGGGCACGCCAAGGGTGGAAATTCGGCGATCAGAAAGTCGAAGATGCCTTGCTCCGCGATGGGTTGTGGTGCCCGTTCGAGCATTGGCCCATGGGGCAAGCCGCGGAACATCTAGCCCAACAGTGCGGCATCTCCCGACTCGAGCAAGACCAATTCGCTAGCCTCAGTCATCAACGGGCGGCCCAAGCCTGGGAAGCTGGAGCTTTTGCCGACGAGGTGATCCCCATCACCGTCGGCAGCGGCAGCAAAGCCCGGCAGGTCGAGCGCGATGAAGGCATCCGGCCGCAGACCACCCCCGAGTCGTTGGCTCGTCTCAAGCCGGCGTTCCGCGACGATGGCACCGTGACGGCCGGCAATGCCTCGCAACTGAGCGACGGAGCGGCGGCCGTCGTGGTCGCTTCGGTGTCGGCCCTGGCCCAACATCCCGCTCGTCCGTTGGCACGGATCGTGGCCAGTGCCACCAGTGGCGTTGCTCCCAAAGACATTTTTTTGGCTCCCATTTCCGCTATCGAGATGGTGCTACGCAAAGCCCAACTCCGCCTCGAAGAGATTGACCTATTCGAGATCAACGAAGCATTTGCTTGCCAAACCATCGCTTGTCAAGATCGGCTACGGATTCCCAGCGATCGCTTGAACGTCCACGGGGGGGCGATTGCTTTGGGCCATCCGATCGGCGCATCGGGGGCACGGGTGTTGGTCACGTTGCTGCACGCCTTGCAGCGGCACCAGGGCAGATATGGCATTGCCTCACTGTGTCTGGGGGGCGGTAACGCGGTAGCCCTGCTGGTCGAACGGAGTGCTTGACGTGCTAGCGGGATTAAGCAGGATGGCCCCGATGCCTCGGGGGCTATTCCAACCGACTGCTGTCGTCGAGCAGAATCCCCCGGCGTCCGCCTGCCGAGCCGACGATCAAATGGGAAGCAACGAACTGGCTTCGCGTTCGAGACGAGCCAAGCCAAAATCGAGCAATAGCACGCGATTCCTTAGTTCGGCATGTTGGCATCGCTGCCGGGCAAAGTTGAGCCAGAAACACATCAGAGCGATGAAGGCGCTGGCTGTGGTCGACAATCAAGAAGGGGAGCCGATTGTTCTTCCTCAGGATACTTTGGGCAAATTCCTTGGAAGAACCTTCGCCATCCGATCGACCACGGCCAAGCAATCAGAAGGAATCTGGTGACAATATCCAATCAGTTGCTGAACTCAGGGCGACGTTTGACCAGTTGCGACTGCAAGCGGGCCATGATGCTTGAGTGCATTTGACTGACCCGCGACTCGCTGAGGTCCAAGGTCGCGCCAATCTCTTTCATGGTCATGTCTTCGTAGTAGTACAGAATGATAATCAGCCGCTCATTGCGATTCAGACCTTTGGTCACCAGTCGCATCAGATCGCGATTTTGCAAGCGATGAGTGGGGTCTTCGGACTTCTTGTCTTCGAGGATATCAATTTCGCGGACATCCTTATAGCTGTCAGTCTCATACCATTTCTTATTCAAGCTGACCAAGCCGACCGCAGTCGATTCTCCGATGAGTTCTTGCAATTCTTCTTCGGAGACCCCCAACTTGGCGGCCAATTCTTCGTGGCGGGGCGGACGTCCGAGTTCGGCTTCGAGCGATTTGCGTGCTTCTTCCATCTTGCTGGCTTTGGAGCGGACCAAGCGGGGCACCCAGTCCATGGTCCGCAGTTCGTCGAGCATGGCACCCCGAATCCGCGGCACGCAATACGTCTCGAATTTCACCCCCCGCGAGAGGTCGAACGCTTCGATGGCGTCCATCAGACCAAACACACCAGCGCTGATCAGATCATCAAGCTCGACACCATCCGGCAGTCGCGCCCAGATACGCTCGGCATTGTACTTCACCAGCGGAAGGTAACGCTCCACCAGACGATTACGCAAATTCAGATCTTTTGTCTCCCGATAAGCGGCCCATACTTGCGCAATATCCGTGTTATTATCGACTTGCGAAACCATCGGGTTCCTCCCTGCTGTTGGCAGAAAGCGAACCGCCCTTTCCGTGCGCCGCACTGCAATGCTCTGATGATTCACCTGCCAATGCGATGAATCATCACCCCCAAGTCCATTGCATGCGGTCACGGAATCCCCTGGGCCATGAAGCGGATGGCGCTGACCTTACTACCAGGTTTCCCAGACCAGATAGCAAGATTTCTATAGAATTCGTTGAAAGAACAATGATTGCAATCGATCACTTCCCCAAGTGAAAGATTCCTCGTTTCTTTCAACGGAATCCTATATCCGATTCATGTGGTTGCTTTATGCCGAACCCCCATGAGCAGTATAATGATGACCTGCCCTCTCAGTTGTGTATCGGTTGAGAACCATTCGGATCTACAGTCTAGCCAAGACTTTTCCCTGGTCTGTTCATCGACCGGTGCTACTGTGGGCTTGAAACTTCCCCGGCCGGTTCTCCGATCACCCCTTGACCAAACTCGCCGAATCGCTTGGACCCGTTGGTTCGGCTTGAGCCGCGCCATCGGATCGGCGAATCCTGGCGATTCTTGGTTTCCCCTCAAGCGGTGTCTGGAACGCGTGCAACTGAGTGGGCGGGCAATAGCGTAGATGCGGAATTCTGTCTAGTCGGGATCGCAGGTTTTTCGGCAAAAACGATCAGTGGTCCGATGCGACGGGGGTCTGATAGACAGGCCATTTTCACCGGCAGAAGTGATTTTTGGCAATGGCACGCTCGTCGAGTGGTTTTTGGCAATGGCACGCTCGTTGGATCGATAAAATATAGCCAGTTCTTCGATGCCCTGATTTAGGAAACGCATGAATCTGACTCCCGATGTCTTCGTTCCGTTGCGAGAATACATTGTCCGTTTGTGTGGTTTGTCGCTACCGGACGATAAAATCTATTTGGTGCAACAACGCTTGGAACCGCTCGTTCGCGAATCAGGCTGCGACAGCTTTGAAGCATTTGTGCGGCGTTTGCCGCAGTTGGATTCGCCCCATTTTCGCGATCGGATCATTGAAGCGGTCACTACCCACGAAACCGCCTTTTTCCGCGACGGGCACCCTTTTGAGACGTTTCGACGCGTCTTGCTACCAGAAATGATTGCCCGACTGCAACAACGCCGCGCGGCTCTGGCGCTGAGAAACGCGATTCGGATCTGGTGCGCTGCCGTCTCCACCGGGCAAGAGGCTTACAGTATCGCGATCACGATTTTGGATTATCTAGATGCAGTCCGCCCGGCGGGGGTGCGTGCCGAAGATTTTCAGATTCTCGCGACGGATATTTCCCCCCTCTCCCTCGCCACGGCTCAGGCCGGGGAGTATTCCGAACGCGAGGTCCAACGTGGCCTGTCGGCCAGCGATCTGATGCGTCATTTCGTGCGAACCCCGCATGGTTATCGCGTAGCGCCACGACTGCGACGCCTCATCGACTTTCGACGCAGCAACCTGGTTCAAGACACGTTCGAGCGCACGCTGTTTGACGCGATCTTCTGTCGCAATGTACTCATTTATTTCGATGAACCTATCCGCCGCATTGTCATCGATCGCTTTGCTCAACGCCTGGTCGATGGCGGTTTCTTATGTCTGGGAGCGGCAGAAAATCTCTACGGGCTGACCTCGCGTTTCGTATCGGAACGTCATAGAGAAACTATCTTCTATCGCAAACGCGACTGAAGGTTCGGGTCGGAACGTCGCGGAGAAACCCTCCTCGATCGCCAAGACGACTGAAGTTTCGTCTTCGTAGATTCAGTCCAAGAAAAAACCGATCGCAGACGACCTCTGCGATC
>CALEEC010000271.1 GCA_937949245.1 uncultured Gemmataceae bacterium
TGGCGTTCTCTCGGCGACTTCTCCCCGCCGAACAACCGTCCCATGAGGCCGACACCATGCGTTTTGTACTCACCTGGCTGCTGCTGTCACCGTTATGTACTTTGGCTCAAGCCCCTGTGGTGCCTCCGTCGCCGAAACCCGACGATCCGTTGCAAACCGCGGGGGAACGTCCGATCGACATCGAACATATCCGCCTCGATTTGAATGTCGATCTGGAAAAACAGACGGTGCGAGCGAAAGCGACCATCGACTTTCGCTATTTTCGTCCGATCGCAGCGATTCCCTTGGATGCCGTGGGGTTCCAAGTCCAGGAAGTCCAACTCCAGCCAGCAGGCCAACCGGCTATGCCGGTCACCTACTGGCACGACGATGCCAAGTTGACGATCGATCTGCCCCCCGAAGCCAAACCCACGGCCGATGCCAAGGCCACCCTGATTGTGAAATATCTGGTGCGTCAGCCCAAGGAGGGACTGTACTTCTTCAAACCGACCAAAGCCGAGCCGAATATCCCCTACATGGTCTGGAGCCAAGGTGAGGCCATCACCAATCGCTACTGGATTCCCTGCATCGATCACCCCGATGAAATGCAGACGACCGAAATGGTTGTCACAGCCCCCCAAGGCTTTGAGGTACTATCCAACGGCCGATTGCTCTCCCGCAAAGTCAACGCGGATCGCACTGAGACGTTTCATTGGAAACAAGAAAAGCCGCATGTCAGCTATCTGATTACCCTCGTCGTCGGCAAGTTTGCGGTCGTGCAGGAAGATTGGAAAGGGCTGCCGGTGCTCTATTATGTGCCACCGGAACGCAAGGACGATGTCGCACGCACTTTCGGGCGAACGCGGGAAATGCTCGATTTTTTCAGTCGGCGGTTCGGCATCGATTATCCGTGGGAAAAGTATGCCCAAGTCACCGTGGAACAGTTCACCGGTGGCGGGATGGAGAACACCAGCGCCACGACGTTGACCGATCGCGCTTTGCACGATGAACGCGCTTTTCTGGACAGCGATTCCGACGGTTTGATCGCCCACGAATTGGGCCATCAGTGGTGGGGCGATCTAGTCACTTGCCGCGATTGGGCGCATCTGTGGCTCAATGAAGGTTTCGCCAGTTTCTGCGAAGTTATCTGGGCGGAACATCATCAAGGCAAAGAGGAAGGTGCCTATCTGCTGGTGGGCAAAGCGCGAGCGGCCATCGCGGGGGGGAAAGAACGGCCGATCGTCGATCGCCGTTATACCTCGCCACGCATGATGTTCGATGCTCGTGCGTATCCGAAAGGTGCTTGGGTGCTGCAAATGCTGCGAGCCAAGCTCGGCGAGGAATTGTTCTGGAAAGGCATCCGCGTCTACGGCACCGAGCATAAACATCAATCGGTCGAAACGTCGGATCTACGCCGAACCTTAGAGCGTGTCTCAGGAATCAACCTGGAGCGCTTCTTTTATGATTGGACCGAACGTCCCGGACATCCCGTGCTGGAACTGACAACGCAATATCTCGCCGACACCAAACAAGTACGCTTTGCAGTCAAGCAGACTCAGCCGGGCGAAGCCTTTCATTTTACCCTGCCGATCCGCTTCACCCTCGCCCAAGGAATGTCGGCCGAGAAACCAACGCGAACCGAAACCCTCGAGGTCCGCGACAAAGAGCAGGTCTTCTTCCTTCGCGTCGATGAGCCGGTGGTCATGGTGGAAGTCGATCCTGATCAGACGGTGTTGGCTGAATTCCACGAAAAGCATGGCCGTGACCTTTGGGCCAATCAGTTGCTGAAGTCCAAAAGCATTTCCTGTCGGGTGCGAGCGGCAAAGCATTTCGGGCAATCGAAGAGCATCGCGGATCAAGAATTGTTGGTGCAAGCCTTCCGCAGCGAAACGCACTGGGGCGTCGCCACGGAAATAGCGGCGGCACTCGGCGACTCTGGGGGCGAAGTTTGCCGCGATGCCTTGATGGAGGGGACCAAACATGGCCACCCGAAGATCCGTCGGGCATGCGTGACGCAATTGGCCAAATTCATCGGCGATGCCAAGGCGATCGCGGCAGTGCGTGCCATCTTGCAAAAGGGCGATCCGAGCTACTTCGTCGAAGCGTCGGCATTGTCGACTTATGCGAAACTCCAGCCTAAAGATGTCGTCGAAACGTTGTTGCCGTGGTTGGCCCGAGCGTCGCATAATGACGTGATTCGTAGTGCCGCTCTGACGGGACTGGGGGAATCGGGTTCACTGGATGCACTCGACACGCTCATCAGTTGGACGCAGCGGGGCAAGACCCGGTCGGCCCGCATCGCGGCTCTGGCCGCTTTAGCGACCTTGTCGAAGAAAGCCAGCCTTACCGAGGCTCAGCGGAAGCCGGTGTTGTCGGCTATCGTCGCGGTAGCTCAGGGCGAAGGAGAGATGCCCGCAGTGCGGCGTGCCGCCGTCGATGCGCTACGCGAGATGGGCCAAGCCGCGGCCAGTCAATTGGATGTCTTGGAAGCGATTCGTTTGCACGACACTGATGAGTTCGTTCAGAACCTTGCTCGGCGTGCGATTGAGCAGATCCGCGGCAATGCCCCGGTGCCGACCGAAGTCAACCGCCTGCGCGAGGAACTCGAGCGGTTACGCAAGTCGAATCAGCAACTGCAAGAACGGCTCGACCGTTGGGAACGGGAACGCAAGGGGAGTTGAGTCGCATCGGGGGGCTTCCCCGGCGTAGCGGTCGTGCCGAGGAACTGTATTGTCTCGGCTCGACTGTCTGTGCTGCTGAGAGGGGCGACCGATGGATTGAATTACGCGGGAGCCTCCACGATTACACAAATTGCGTCCACGACACCACGTTGCGTCCCGTCAACGATTGCCCAGTTGCTTCAACGCCTCGGCACGCAAGCGGTCATGCCAGGCGGAGAAGTAGTAGAAGAAATTGCTCGTCGATTTTTCTCCCAAGCAAAAGTCGAAGTAAACGCGCCAACCGCCCCGAGGCCATTTGACACCGTCCAACAGCAACGTGTTGATGGTTTCGCTGACTTTCTCCCCGGGTCGAAGTCGGACCGGTTGTAGGTTTTTGCTCTTACCCACGCCGGGAAGCAACTTCGGTTGCCCTTGCACGCAGAAGACGATCGATTCTTCCCAGAGGATCTTTTGGCCATCGGTGAGCAAAGCGGGGACTTCCACCAGTTGATCGCTGGTGTTTTTGACGCTGACCTCGAACAGGCCATCGCCGTAGTCGTTTTTGTATTTCTGCGGATTCTTCGGAGGTACTTGAGTGACGGTGAATTCAATCTTTTCCCCGGCGAGCAAAGCGGGTCGGCCGGTAACGGCACAGACGGCACCGGCCGGTTTCGGGGCATTGGCAGGCCATTGATAGCCTTTCACCGACGCCCAAGGCGAAAGGATTTTCTCTCCCTCGATCTTCCAACCGGATGGCAATCCGGCGAGCACCTTGGCCGATTCGACCAACGCAGGCTTCGCGGCAGCCAAGAAGGTGATATCCCATCGTTGCTCATTTTTGCGTGCCGCGACGATCCATATCGTATTCAGTGGAAACTCGGGTTGGTTCGGTTGCTGAATCCGGTAATACATCCGTCCGGTCGGCTTCGCGCCGCGCCACTGTTCTGCAACTTCAAATTCCAAGTCAAAGGTCCATATGGGGGGATCGGACAACCCCGCTGGACCTGCACGCAGGGTTTTCAGTTTGCCCAGAAAGACGACTTCGCTGGTCGAAATCGGCGTTAGGTCCGGCTTATCGGCTGCAGCCATCGGCAAGGCGCACAGGAATAACAGACAGCCCGTTATTCCCATAGTGTGACGAGATGGCATCGTAGTTCCTCTCCGAGTTGGTGAAACGAGGTATTTCCCTCACCAATTCGACGAGATTCGATGTCCGAAAGACGGAAGATTTTCGCGAATGGCTTGGCCGAAGCGTTCGCTAAATCGGCGAGCAGCGCTGGGGAGTAGATGATGGCTATCGGGATAGGCCGAGTCGTCGTCGATCCAGGTGCGTGCGTCGATCACGCGGACGCTGTAGGCGTTGGCCAGTTGTTGCAGATAGGCATGCACCGCTTCGACGACCCGCGGCGGATACCAAGTTCGGAAGGTTGGTCCTTCCGGCATCAGGTACAGTGTGACCGGTATGCCGCGCTGCCGGCAGTCCTCTAGCAGCGCGCGGTAGGCACAGCAGGGACGTTCCGACAATTGCCAGTAGGCCAGCCGAAGGCGATACTCGAACTCGGCGCGGGCCAAACTCCGCGATCGCTCTTCTTGGCCAACCTGGTCGCGGGGATAGGGCATCCAACCGAAGGCATCGGTCTTCCAAAGATGATCCTGACGCAACGGCCAGGGCAGCCAACTGGGGACCATCGCGCTGAGCAACGACACACGCCGGGTGTGCCAAGGGTAAATCCGCCCCAGGAGCCATTGTCGGCGCACCGCGTCAAAGTCGTCGCAGTAGGGGCGAATCACGGCCAGATCGCCCCAAGCGAATTGCGGCACCTTCAGATAAGCCTCGGCTGGTTCGTCGGAGAACAGCACCGGGGGGAGGACTTCGACCAACAGATGGGCCGGTTGCAGACCTTCACGCAACAGCCGATGCCAATTCATCCATTCTTGCACTGGTCCACAGCCCGATTGGCCTAGGTTGAGCAACACCGGCCCCTGGGCATCGGCACCGAAACCGGCTGCGGTGGGAGACAGCCCCATCTCGGTACGCGAACTACCCAAAGCGACATACAACGGCCGTTGCGGATACTGACGTTGCAGTCGATGAGCCAATCGCACGCGATGACCGAATTCCGGGTCGAGCAGATCCGGTCGCACCGTCTCCATCGCGAGATTCAGCAGCAAGGAAGCGACGAACACCCCCGCAATGCCGACCAGAACTGCGATCCGGGCGGAGGCGCGTTGGCTCGAACGCTCCCTGGACCGACGTTGTCGGCGGAATCGGAACCGAGGTACAGACGCCAACCGCCGCGCCGATACCAGCCACCGTGGGAAAATAAGGCCGATCTTCGCCATGAGGGTCATTTCCGGGAAGGAAATTTTTACTATCGACGCACGCCAGGAAGTATCGGCAACAGTTCCCGCGCTAGCCGACGGGTGAACTCCGCGGCTCCTTCGCGCGTCAGGTGGAAGCCGTCTAACAAACGGACATCGTCGACCCAGGTTCGGCAATCGAACACGGGGACTCCGTAGGCGTTGCGCCACTTGTTCAACCACGCTTCGACATTCTGCCGCGAGGAGTCGCTGTACAACGCTCGAAACTCGCTCGATTCGGGGAGGAGAATGAGCGACACCGGAATCCGATGTTCCCGGCAAGTGTCCAGCAGTTCGGCTAGGGCTTGGTCTCCTTGCGGATCGGGGTGCCAATCGGCCAAAATCGGGGCATAAAACGTCGATGCTTTATCGACGCGAGCCTTCCGTTTCACCGGGTCGGGATCGTCTTCCAGACCGGGGAGCCAACCGAACTCGTCCATGCCGGCCCAGCAGAAATCGCGGCGATGGTTCCACGGCAACATCGTGGGGACGGTCTGACTCATCAGGTAAAATCGATGGGTAAACCACGGCACTAAGCGTGCCCATCGCATGTCGCGCCGGGTTTGGTCGAGGTCGTCGAAATAGTTGGCCAAGGTCGGCAGATCGTCGCGACGCAACCGGTTGACATCCAAACGCCGTTGCTCTTTCTGCGCTCCAGACTGCAATTGAAACGGGGGCCAAACTTCGACGATCACGGCCGCGGGGCGGATGCCATCCGTCAGCAAACGACGCAGACACAGCAACTCCATCACCGGCCCCGAGCCTACGAGCGAGGCGTTGAACAGCAACGGCTCAGTACTCGCGGATGATTCGCTGTCTTGCAGCACCGCTGGGCGAACTCCCATCGACACACGCGAACTACCGAGTATTAGCACCAACGGCCGATCGGGAGCAACTTCGCTTAAGCTTCGCAGACGAAGGAGTTTGCGGCCATATTCGGGATCGCGCCAATGCACCGCCCAAGTTTCCATCGACACAGCCAAGGCCAAATGGCTGAGCAAAACGATAGCCAACAACCAAAGCACGCTGCGGCGTGCATCGGTCACGCAGATGCGACGACGTGGGGTAGTCATGTTCGCTCCTCGCATCAGCTCGATCAGCGATCGACCGTCTGCTGTCGATTCGCGGATAGCCAGGGGGACAGTTCC
>CALEEC010000272.1 GCA_937949245.1 uncultured Gemmataceae bacterium
CACGGCGGGCTTACGCCCGCCGCTCGGAAGGAAATACAAATCCCCCTGAGCGGCGGGCGTAAGCCCGCCGTGTTAGTGTCCAGCTCGCCGTGTTGCTGTGCAGCCCGCCGTGTTTGCTCTGCTCGCGAGGGAAACCCAGCAAAATCGGCTCATCGTTCGCGGAAGCGTTCACCGTGGGGATGCGTGGCATTTTGCACCCACGGGTCGCCCCGCATATGGTAGCCGCCGTTTTCCCAACTTTCCCAGAAGCCGGGGCGATCTTTTTCCATGAATTCGACTGCTCGCACCCACTTGGCCGACTTCCACGCATAGAGACGCGGCACGACGAGACGCAACGGCCATCCATGATCGATGTCTAAATCTTGGCCGTTGTTTCGATAGGCGAACAAGGCATCTTCCGCGAAAAAATCTTCGATCGGTAGATTGGTCGTGAAGCCATATTCGCAGTGAATCATCACAAACTTGGCTTCGGGGGAGATGCGTACATGATTGAGTAATTCGCGGGTCGCGATGCCTTCCCAAAGATTATCCAGTCGGCTCCAGCGAGTAACACAGTGCATGTCGGCGAAAACTTTGACTTTGGGCAGAGCCATAAATTCTGCGTAGTTCCAGCGTTTGGGCGGTTCCACATAAGGGCGGGGAAAAACAGTAAAGTCCCAAGTGGCAGGGTCGAACGTCGGTTCTGGCCCCGCATGCAACACGGGCCATTTCCGAGTTTGGACCTGATGGGGGGGAATCCGCTGCGCCCGTTGTGTGTCGGGACTAATAATAATGCCATCGGGAGTACGCGGTAAAGGTGGTTCGGGATGCTGCATAATCGTCGTTCCTGCAAGTTAATAATGCGTGCCATGGCGACGAATGTGGACGGTAGGTCGGCCATCGTGAAGGATTTGGCCGTCGTGAATTGTGCCGATGAGAATGTCATGATCGCCGACGGAGAAACGGCTGGCCGCTCGACAATCGAGAACCGCTAAAGCCTGCGGAAGCAAAGGAGCCAATCCATCGCGGTAGATCACCTCAAGCCCCTCGAAGGCCGATTGCCCCAGCTCGAAGCCTTTACCGAAATGACTGACCAATTTGGACTGTCCTTCCCCCAACACATGCAGCGAGAACGGAGCGCCGGAGGCCATCCAGTCGGCAATGACTCGGCCCTTACGGAGGGCAAGGGAAACTTGCGGAGGCTCAAACGAGCATTGTTGAACCCAACTGGCCAACATGCCCGTTTGTTCGGTGCCATGACGGACGGTCACAATAAACAATCCGCTGGGGATGCGGCCTAAGGCCAAGGCCCAGTTCGGTTTAGGTTCTGGATGGCTCATCGATGGCCCACGATTAGTCTAGAAAGATCTCATTCGATTCATCGTACATGGTAGTCGGTTCACCTTCGCGAAGCAAACCGTCTCGGATTCTTCGATTGACCGCAAAGCGCAAGTTGACTATAGCTCTGCGCGGCTCTTGGTGTCGTCATGCGCCGGCGTTCGGAATCCATGGGATGGCTCCATTAAGGATGTTTTCTCATGTCGTGGCGGAAGTGGTGTTGGCGCGGTGCTATTGTGGGATTGGTGTCGGCGTTGGTGGTCGGTCTGTGGCTAGTGCGCAGTTACACTCGTTCTTCCGCGATCCGCAAGATGGTCATCGAGGAGTTGCAAACCCAATTGCAGGATGTTGATGTGCAATTGGGCGCAGCTCGCTTCCGCTTGTTAGGAGGAATCTCCTTTTCCGAACTCCGGTTGATTCGCAAGGATGATCCGACCCGAACGCCCTTCCTGATTGTCCCCTCGGGAATTTTGCTGCACGACAAAGAAGCTCTCCAACGGGGGCAACTTGTCATTCGCAAAATTGAACTAGAACGCCCTTATTTGCGTATCGAACGACGACGCGATGGCCAATGGAACATCGATCGCTTGCTGGCCGATCGTGCGGCGACTGATGAACGCCCCATCCCGACGTTTGTTTGTCGCGGGGGACATGCCGCGATCATCGATCTACAACATTCCACCGTTCCTTTGGTCGAAATTCATGAAGTGGAATGGACATTGGTCAACGACCCGCTCTCGACGTTAGCTTTCTACACCCAAGGTCAGGTGCGGGGGTTGGGGCCGATCGAAGGCCATGGCCGGTTCCAACGGTGGAAGGAAACTCTCTCGCTTCAGTTGGAGTCGAACGATTTTCAGATCGAACCGGCTACCATAGAATCGCTGATCGCGTTGGTGCCGGAATTTGCCGATCACATTCGCCAATTGTCGGTTCGGGGTCGGTTTCAACTCGATTTGGTCTATCGTCCCGACACGCAACCACGTTGGCAGCAACAATGGGAGGTAGACATCACCGATGGAAAGTGGGAGCATGCGAAGCTCCCCTTACCTCTGGAAGGCCTGCAATTGCATCTCAGCGGTCGCAATGGGGAGTGGATTCTTTCCCAGGCCACGGCGAGAGCAGGAAAAACTCGGGTGAATTTGCATCTGGAGGTCGATCCACCTCGGGAAGATCCGCACCACGCCGAGTCGACGCATCCTGCGGGAGTCGCCGAGCGTTCCGAAACGACCAATATTCCCTTTGCCCCAGAAGACAATCACGACCTATTGCCCGATGACCTCGGGAAGAGGCTGCGCAAGATCGACGTTGAGATCTTGCAATTGACCCTGGGGCCGGCGTTGTTTCGTCGTTTGCCGACCCATCTGCAACCGTTGCAACGCATGTTCGCACCTATTGGACCTGTAGATGTCGCTTACTCGTTTCAACGTCATCCCACGGGCGCATGGTCGAAACGCTCCGAGGTTCGGCCGGCAGGATTGACTGCGACTTATGAAGAGTTCGCGTATCCCCTTGAACGCATGGAAGGACGTCTCGTACAAACCGTTACCTCGGATGGCACCGATCGAGTAGATATCGATTTGACCGGTTATGCCAGTGGACGTCCAGTGACGATCAAAGGGAAATTAGATGGTCCGGGGCATCTTCCCGAGATCGATCTGACCATCCGCGGTAACGAGTTGCCCATCGATGAAGTGCTCATCTCGGCCTTGCCCGATCCTTTTCCTACCATGGTTCGGCAATTTCACGCCACCGGTCGTGGA
>CALEEC010000273.1 GCA_937949245.1 uncultured Gemmataceae bacterium
GTTGAATCGTGAGCAGCAAGAAGACATCCCTCATTCGCCGAATTTGGCACCGCTGTCGGTCAGTCCCGCAGTCGCGGTACTTACCTGACGAATGGTCCGTTGACTGACCTCCTGAGCCATCTTGGCCGCGAACTCGCTCAACGGTATCGTGCCGATGTCGCCGTCGAGTCGATCCCGCACCGCGACTGCGGTTTGCTGTTGTTCCTTCTCCCCGACGACCAGAATGTACGGCAACTTTTCGAGCGAAGCATCGCGGATTTTCTGCCGCATGTCTTCGTGCCTCAGATCCGCCGAGACGCGGAAGCCCTTGGCCTTCAACTCGCTTTCGACCTGCTTGGCATAGTCGTTAAATTTGTCGCGCACCGGTACGACGCGAGCTTGTTCCGGTGCCAGCCACAGTGGAAATGCCCCGGCGAAATGTTCAATCAAAATGCCGCAGAAACGTTCCATGCTGCCGAACGGTGCCCGATGGATCATCACCGGCCGATGACGTTGATTGTCGGCTCCGATGTATTCCAGATCGAAGCGGTTGGGCAGGTTGTAATCGAGTTGCACTGTCCCCAGTTGCCATTCGCGACCGATGCAATCGCGGACGATGAAATCGATCTTCGGCCCATAGAACGCCGCTTCTCCTTTGCCGATCGAATAGTTCATCTGCTTGTCACGGACAACGTGAATCAGCGTCTTCTCGGCATTTTCCCACAGTTCGGCGGCTCCCACATACTTGTCACTGGCCGGATCACGCACACTGACACGCACGCGGTAATCATTCAACCCCAGGCTTTGCAACACGAATAGCACCAAGTCGATGTTGGAATGCAATTCCGCCTCGACCTGTTCAGGGGTGACGAACAAATGGGCATCGTCTTGCGTGAAGCCCCGCACCCGCGTCATGCCATTGAGTTCGCCTGACTGCTCGAAACGATACACCGTGCCGAACTCGGCCAAACGCACCGGCAGATCGCGATAGCTCCGCGGTTGGGCTTTGTAGATCTGAATGTGATGCGGACAGTTCATCGGCTTGAGCAAGTAGCCTTCCTGAGCCGTCAACCAACTCCGCAAAGCGGCTTGCTTCGCCTCGGCAGTCGGAGCCGAGCGGTAATTATCTCGCAAGGTTCGCAGCGTTTCCGGGGCCAGACCAAGTTCGTCGTCGACTGGTGCAGCTTGGCCGGGACTGCAAGCGTCAGCCGCAGTGGCATCGGCAATGACGGAATCGAGCAGATCGGTGAACGCTTTCTCGGTCGCTTCGCTCAGGCTGTTTTTCTCGGCAAGCGTCAACCAAGTGTCGATCGCTTGACCCAAGGGATTGAAGTACAACGGCGGGTACTGCGAATCGCGGTAGTAGGGGAAGTGACCACTGGTGCGATACAGTTCCAATCGACCGATGTGCGGAGTGTACACCGGTTGGTAGCCGCGCTTGAGCAGTTCGTCTTTGATGAAGGTTTCCAGCAGATTGCGCACCATTGCCCCTTTGGGCATCCACAGAATCAGCCCTTGGCCGGCTTGCTGGCTGATGGTGAATAGTTTCAGTTGCTTGCCCAGTACGCGGTGATCGCGTTTTTTGGCTTCCTCGACCAGAGTCAGGTAGGCTTTCAGATCTTTCTCGGTGAAAAAGGCGGTGCCGTACAGCCGTTGCAATTGCTTGCGGGAGGCATCGTTTTTCCAGTATGCCCCGGCAATGCTGAGCAGTTTGAAAGCACCGATCTTGCCCGCGTGAGAAATATGGGGACCGCGGCACAGGTCGATAAATTCGCCCTGACGATAGAAACTGACGCCGTCATACTTCGACAGTTCGCTATCGATATGTTCGACTTTGTACGATTGTTGCATATCTTCGCACAAAGCCCGTCCTTCGGCGATGGACCGCTCGAATCGCTCGAACGGCTCGGCCGCGGCGATGATTTTGCGCATTTCCTCTTCAATGCGCGGAAAGTCGGCTTCGGTGATCGGTGTTGGTGAGTCGATGTCGTAGTAAAAGCCGGTTTCGGTGGTCGGGCCGAACGCCAATTGGGTGCCGGGGAACAAACGTAGCACCGCCCGGGCCATGACGTGAGCGCAACTGTGGCGTAACACGTCGAGCGCCTCCCGATCGCGGTCGGTCAGCAGTTGGAAGCGAACTTCGCTCGGTTCGGCAGGCAGTTCCCGATCCAAGTCGATGATGGTGTCATTGACTTTAGCCGCGACGGCCGCTTGGGCCAGGCGTTTGCCGATCGACTCGGCCACCTCGCGGGGGCGTGTACCGACCGCCACTTGTCGAGTCGAGCCATCGGGCAATTTCAGCGTAATCATGAGGCGACATCCTTTTCTACGATTGCCCTCGTCTTGGCGACCCCAACGCCGGGTCAGCCCAACGCACGAAGGCGCTTCCGCTCGGTCGCGTGAGTGCCGAGCAACGCTGGAATTGTAGCGAACCCCGCCGAAAAATGCGCCTGAGGATTGCCCCGCCTGTTCGCAGCGCGTGGCCTATTCGGGAGACTGCGGCCCCCTGTTCACGCATGTGGCCCACTCTCGAAGGGGGGGCATGCGACAGATCGGTAATTTTTCCAGGCGGGAAAATAGCCGTTTTCCTTTCGTCAAAGTTAGGAAGGAGATCAGTTTCTCACCGAAAAGCCTAGCGGCAAGCTGGTGAGCGTCGCTAAAATAATGTCGGGTTGTGGGGAACTTCCGTCGAGCGAACCGGAAATCTCCGGGTTCGTCGAGCGAGCCGAAAACTTCCGCGTAGATGTAGATGTGGAGCGAGGATGCCCTGTGCGACGATTTGTCATTCGCTATCTGTTGCCGGGCGCAGCGTGTGGCATGCCTGTGTTGGCAGCGTTGCTGATTCTTGCGGTTTTGCCTCCCGAGGCTCGGCGACTGTATTTTCGCCGCGTCGAAGAATCACCGATCGATTGGTTGATTCTCACGTTGGGCAGCCTGTTGTTTGTCATACAGATCGTTTTGGTCGCTTGGGCGATGCGTTGGCGGGAGATGGGCTTCGATGAACGCCTCGATCCTTGGCTGTCGCATTTGGCTCAAGCGGCCGAGTGGTTCCCCCTATTGGGGCTGATCGGCACTGTGGCCGCGATTTTGCAGACTTTCTCCAACATCACTCCGGGAGTTACCCCTCAGGAGATCATTCGCAGTTACGCCCCGGCCATCACGGCAACCGGTAGCGGACTGATCATGGCATTCATCAACATTCTACCGACCTGGATGGTGATTCTAGCCCGCGATTGTGTCCGTTGCTTGGCTGGTCAACCGTACCCAGAGAAGAATCTATCATGATCCATCGGTTCGCTCCACGGTTCAGCGAGGAGGGAAATGCCTCGTAGTGGATGCAATCGTGCGGGTTGCCGGAGAATTTGAGGAACCCATCGTGATTCGTCGGCCCAAGCAGAGCGTCACGCGATTTTTTATCCCGTTGATTGA
>CALEEC010000274.1 GCA_937949245.1 uncultured Gemmataceae bacterium
TTTGCACGTCGGACACTTACGCAGCACGATTATCGGCGATGCCTTGGCCCGTATCTTGGCGTTTCTCGGGCATCGGGTGATTCGCGACAATCACCTGGGCGACTGGGGCACGCAATTCGGCATGATTTTGTACGGCTACAAGCACTTCCTCAATGCCGAGGCCTACCGGAGCGATCCGGTACGCGAACTGGCTCGGTTGTATCTCGAAGTGCGCCAACGCACCAAAGGAGACGAAGACGACGAAGGCAACATCGTTCGCACGGCCGAGGAAGCGGCCATCCTCAAGGCGTGTCAGCAGGAGACGGCCAAACTCCACGCCGGCGATGCGGAAAATGTCCGCTTGTGGCGCGAATTCATGCCGCATTGCTTGGCCGAGGTGCATGCCATCTATCAGCGTTTGGGCGTGCGTTTCGACTACGAGTACGGCGAGAGTTTTTACAATCCGATGCTGCCGGCCGTCATCGACGATCTCCTCGCTAAAGGCGTGGCTCGCGAGAGCCAAGGGGCGTTGATCGTGCAAGACGGCAAGCAAGTCGCTTTGGTCCGCAAAAGCGACGGTGCCTACACCTACATGACCACCGACTTAGCGACCATCCGCTACCGGGTCGAGACTTGGAACCCCGATGCCATTCTCTACGCGGTCGATTTTCGTCAGGCGGCCCATTTCCGTACCTTGTTCGCCGTGGCCCGGCAATGGGGCTACACCAACGTCGAACTGACGCACATTTCCTTCGGCTCGGTGCTAGGCGACGATCGCAAGCCGTTGTCGACCCGTGGGGGAACCTCACTGGAACTGCAAGCGTTGCTGGATGAAGCGGTCCGTCGGGCAGCGCACAAGTACGAACAATCTCGCGCCGAACGCTTAGCCGCTGGTTACCAAGTCCCCGAGATTACCGCCGAGGAAAAGGCACGCATCGCCGAGGTGGTCGGCATCGGTGCGGTGAAATACGCGGATCTGATGCAAAATCGCAACAGCGACTATGTGTTCAACTGGGACAAAATGTTGGCCACCGTCGGCAACACGGCCACTTACATGCAGTACACCTACGCTCGCTGCCGTAGTATCTTGGCCGAGGCCGGCGTCGTCGCGCCGACATCTGCAGCAGCGGCGGCATCCTCATCAGCAAACGCGACGGCTCACGAACTGCCGTCCCTGCTGCTGACCACAGCGGCCGAGCGGAACTTGACCTTGAACCTGCTGCGTTTTCACGAAGTGGTCGAATCGGCCACGGTGGAGTATTTGCCGCATTACCTGACCGATTATCTGTGGGAGTTGGCCAAGTCGTTCAGCAGTTTCTACGAGCAATGCCCCGTGTTGAAAGCCGAGACGCCTCCACAAAAGCACAGTCGCTTGCTGCTGACCGAATTGACGGCACGGGTGATTCGGCAAACGCTCGAATTGCTGGGCATCGGCGTGGTCGAACGGATGTAAGCGGTTGGCCCTTGTGCCCTCGGCCACGATCCATACAACCAAGAATATGATACATCGGATGCCTTTACCTGAAACGCTGCTGGCCCGTGTTCGTCCGCCGATCTTGCTGCTGATGGGTTCCCCTCGGCCGGTCGCGGAGTGGGCGCAGACGCTGCACGCCGTGGGGCCGTTGCATTTCTACCAAATGGATCTGCATCAAGCCCAGCGACTCCGCGAGGAATTGGCCCAACGCGGCTTAAGCGGCGAAGTGGTCTGCCATGCCGACGTTTGGGACTTGCCCGCGATCTTCCAAACGGTGATCTTCCCAACGCAAGCCCAAGGTGAACGCGAACTGAAACTCGACCTGCTGGAGCAGGCCTACCACGTCTTGCAGCCCAAAGGATTGATGATCACCGTCTCGGAATATGCCAAAGACACGATGTTTGCCCGGTGGCACAAGAAAATCTTCGGCCAATGCTCGGAGAGTCCGGCAAGCAAAGAAGGGATGGTGTTCTGGAGCGTTCGCCAAGCGGATCAACCCCGGCGTCGGCACGAGATGCGGTTCCATGCCCGTATTGGCGAACATCCGTCGTTGGAATTCGTCTCTCGGCCGGGGGTGTTTTGCTATGGCCGATTCGATGATGGCTCACGGGCGCTGCTCGAATGCAGCCAGATCGAAGCGGGCCAACGTGTACTCGACCTCGGTTGTGGTGTGGGAGCCAATGGCATTCTCGCTTGGCAACGCACCGGGCCGGGCGGACACATCACCTTCGTCGATAGCAATCTCCGCGCCGTCCGCTTGACCGAACTCAACGCCCAGGCCAACGGACTAAGCGATTACCGCGTGCTGGCCGACGCCACTTTGCAAACGGTGCCGACCAACGATTTCGACGTGGTACTGGCCAATCCGCCGTATTACGCCTCATCGTCGATCGCTCAGCGGTTCATCGAATTGGCGGTGCGCGCCTTGAAACCTTCGGGCCGACTGTTCCTGGTGACCAAAACGCCCCAAGCCATCGGCGAAATGTTGGCCCAGCATTTCGAACAACTGACTGCGCAAGAGCGGCGCGGCTATGTCGTCTTCGCCGCAAGTCGAGGAACGCCCCCATGACCGAACCACTCAGTGCCGACGAGGTGATCCGCTGGTTGAATTTGCAACCGCATCCGCTGGAAGGGGGATACTTCCGCGAAACCTACCGCTCGGTCGGCGCGATTCCTGCGGGAACCTCGCCGTTGTATGCCGGACCGCGCAGTTTCGGCACGGCGATCTACTATCTGCTGACGCCGACGACCGTTTCGGAGATGCACCGCCTGCCCGGCGACGAGATATTCCACTTTTACTTAGGCGATCCGGTACGGATGCTGCAAATCGATGCCCAGGGCCAAGCAACCGAATGGATACTGGGCACCGACCTGCGTGCCGGCCAGGTGCCGCAGTTGGTTGTTCCGGGCGGCGTTTGGCAAGGTAGCAGTCTGGAGCCAGGGGGCCGATTCGCGCTTTTGGGCGCGACTATGGCCCCGGGGTTCGATTATGCCGATTATCAACGTGGGCGACGCCCCGAGTTGATCGCCCTGTGCCCGCGGCAAGCGGAACATATCCGCCGACTAACTCCCGGCCAACAGGACAAGGAGTAAACTAAGTTGAGGGGCGGGTCCAGTCCGAGTCGCGTTGGCAGGAAGCATCACGTTCCATCAGCTCGCCTCCTTTCGCGTCCCCTCACCGCATTCGCAACGGTGCCGCCGCGATGCTTGCCTTCCGTGATTGACGCGGCAGCGGTGCCGCCGCAACGGATGCAACCCATGATTCATTCGGCAGCGGTGCCGCCGCGACGGATGACTTGGGGACCTTCGCCAGCCGTTTTTTCGTAATATCCGTCGCCGGCTTTCTGATATTTGGTGAATCCGAGTCGCGACAGATTGGCATCGGACAAGACCCCAGAGCGTTCCCCGCCGGCGAACTTCCGGGGAGTATTGGGGAGGGAGAGGAGTCGTTGTACGGGTTTGCCGTTTTCAGGATGGACAGTGAGCGGGGGTTCGGACATGGATTGCAGCACTTCAAAGATTTCGCCGGCACTCCCGTCGGCTTCGATCACCTGATACACATACATCGGCATTGGAGCTTCTCCCAGAATCAGAGATAGAAAGCCCTCCGAATTATTATAGCGAATCGTCCCCCGCGTGCGTTCCCGATGTGCGTCTAACGGGGCATCCTACGGCAGACAAACCCAGGCGGGACGAGATAGAGGGGGCAAGACACGGGGGCTAATGCCCGCCCGTGACCAACCAGCATTGTGGAATCGGGATGATTGGTATCAAATGCACGGCATATCGCAGTCGAAGTGACCTTGCTTGACGCAGTCCAGCAATACATCCATGCAATTGGGCTACAATTTCGCTTCACTGGAATATATAAATAAATAAAATTTTGTGGAAACTATTTTCCTCCATCGAGTGTTATCTATCCCCCCGGAAAGGCGATGGTCCGTGAACAACGCTTGCCCGTCATGTGGAAAGACCTACCCGATCGGTCCGCAACACATCGGCCGTACCTTCACTTGTAAGCAGTGCCAAGCGCGCTTGGTGATCGAACCCGAAGGACTCGCTTTGCTTGCCGAGACTCCAGAGGTGACCGCGGAGGTAGTCAGGCAAAGCCCGCGTCGCCCCTTTGCCCCGTGGTCGTAGCTTCCTTATCGCCTACGGAAGTCGGTCGAATACACAGAGGAGATGGAACCGCCTCGCCGCACAAACGTTCACGGCCCACTTCTACGGGCAACCCACTGATCGACTTTCTAACCTTCCGCTTGATGTTGACTCCCATCCTTATACAAGTTTTTTTCTGGATTGGTACGGTGGCATGTGTCATCGTGGGTATCACATGGATAATAATTGGTAGCTTCGGCCGATCATTTTCAATTGTGGTGTTCCTCGGGGGTTTGGGAATCTTGGTGTTCGGTCCTTTGATGCTCCGCCTGATTTGCGAAGAGGCCATCATTTTCTTCAAGATCCATACGGAGTTGAGGGAACAGACCCAACTTGCTCGTCGAAAACGCGACGAATCTTAACGTTCTCCCTCATCATCACCGCATCGGTATTGAAAGATGTGTGGCACCGCTCATTGCGGGACGTGCAGCGATTCGGGGGGAGTTTGCTGGCGATGAATGGTCGTGGGAGGTGTTTCATCTGCCACGACGACTATGAGGTTGTGATATTTGTGCGATACTCTCCGATCCCCCATCATTCCTGGCAACGCTAGCTCAGTTAAAGGGGTGCTCGAATTGATATAGTGGGATAATGTGGGGGGTGATGACAACCTGTTGAGCCACTAGAGAGCGGCGTTGCAAACCGCGATGGAGTCAGCGGGAGCACATCGCACTTTCTCCCGTCGTACAGCTCCGGCCTGAATCTGATCTAGCTCCCCAAACATTTTTGTTTCTGTGTCGTCCGTCACTTCGCCTTCCAATTGCAAGGAATGCTTTTTCAAGCAGTATTTGGGAGAAGTTTTGAACTGTTTCACGCTGGAGGATCGCGCAAAGATTGCCCGAGTTGCGGCTATCCACCCGCAAAATCGACATGAGAAACGCTCTGGAAGACTCCATCTGGGATGACATCCCATAAGCATCTTTGGGGAGACTACGTCTGAGGTGGCATCCCATGGTCCTTTTTCGGATATGAGGGCACCTCATCGTCCCCTATTAGGAAATAACCCCCAACGAGCGACCCACTTTGATGAAAGCCTGTAGGGCACGCTCGATGTGTTCCGGCGTATGAGCCGCGGACATTTGCAATCGAATACGCGCTTGCCCCTGGGGAACCACCGGATAACTAAAGCCGATCACATAAATGCCTTCCGCCAAGAGCAACTCGGCCATCTTGGTGGCCAATGCCGCCTCGCCAAGCATGACGGGTATGATCGGATGGTTCCCTGGCTTGAGGGTGAAGCCGGCTTGTTCCAAGCCCGACCGCATGATTTTCGCGTTCTGATGCACGCGTTCCCGGAGGGAGTGGCTTTGCTCTACCAGATCGAATGCTTTCAACGAAGCAGCGACCAAAGGCGGCGGAACCGCGTTAGAAAATAGATACGGACGCGAGCGATTTCGGAGCCAGTCAATGACTTCTGCTTTGCCGACCGTGAAACCGCCGGCCGCGCCGCCGAGGCATTTTCCTAAGGTGCTCGTGATGATGTCGATGCGATCCAACACCCCCAGATGTTCGGCAGCACCTCGCCCTGTGGCACCGCAGAACCCTGTCGCATGACAATCGTCGATACCGACTAGCGCCTGATATTCGTCGGCTAAGTCACAAATGGCCGGCAAGTTGGCATAATCTCCGTCCATCGAAAAAACGCTGTCGGTGAAGATCAGGCGGTAGCGGCAGCTTTGCGATTCTTGCAAGACGCGACGAAGATCATCCATGTCGTTGTGCTTATATCGAAATCGTTTCGCCTTACATAGACGAATCCCGTCGATGATGCTCGCATGGTTCAGTTCATCAGATAGGATGGCATCTTGGTCATTGAGCAGAGGTTCAAACAATCCGCCGTTCGCATCAAAACAGGAGATGTATAAGATGGCGTCTTCCTTGCGGAAAAACTGGGCGATCTTCTTTTCGAGCTGTTTGTGAATGTCTTGGGTTCCACAAATAAAGCGGACCGAGGACAAGCCGTATCCATGAGAGTCTAGCCCTTCATGACAAGCTCTCACCAGTTGCGGATCGTTGGCCAAGCCGAGGTAATTGTTGGCGCAAAAGTTGATCACGGTCGATCCATGGACGACGATCAACGGCCCTTGGGGAGATTCGATGTAGCGTTCGCGCTTGTACAATCCCTCTTGTTGCAGGCGTTGAAGTTCTGCTCCGAGATGAGCATAGAGCGATTGCTTCGACACGGTGCGTTGCCTTTCTAGTGTTGTCGCCCTTACGATCCGGTGCGTTGGTGCGTTACCTTCCTTATGTTATCGTACGTGCTCTGATGCGTGAACCATTGAGTCACGTCCTGAGCAATGGTCGGGGAACAAGATCAGGAATTCCTGCCGTGATCGGAGGATTCTCAGGCGGCTGGTTTCATGGCTTGCTGCGGTTGTTCCGCTGGACTACGAATCAGTCGTTTGCCAACGCTCCACAATCCGGGAGAAATCGAAAGGAGAACGACGATGACGATGACTTTGTCGATGTGCTTCTCGATACGGAACTGCGGACCAAACCAGGCTTTCAACGGTTCGTTCAAAGCCATGGGCAACAGATAGCCCAGACCGATCATGCTGATCACCCAAGCAATGCCTCCGACAATGTTGTAAGCCAAGAATCGCTTGTACTCCATTTTGCCGATGCCGGCAACCACCGGGGCAAACGTGCGGATGATGGGAATGAAGCGTGCGATGATAATCGTTTTTCCACCATGCCGATGGTAGAAATCTTGAGCGGCTAAGATGTGCTTACGATGGAAAAACCACGAATCTTCCCGCTGAAACAGTTTGGGACCGGTCTTATATCCGATCCAGTATCCGACGCTGTCTCCCACAATAGCCGAGAGGCATAGCGTGCCCATCAACAACGGCAACGACCAACCGCTGAGGTAACAGACGATGCCGGCGGTGACTAAAAGAGAATCGCCCGGGAGGAAGAAGCCGACAAACAGACCAGTTTCGGTGAACACAATTAGATTTAAGACAATAAACGCGGCCAGGGTGACATCGGGGCGACTCAGGAGGTGTTGCCAATGTTCGGGATTCGTCAGGTTGGTGATCACCCCGAGGAATAAATCTTGGACTTGTGTCAGTAAATGTTCCATAAGTCCGGCCTTTAAGTCGGTGTATGGGCGGAAGCCAATCCGGGCGACTGTAAGGTATCGGAGATTCCCGCAATTGACTAGAGCAACCCGAGGAGTGGTCGCTACAGGAGCGCTAGGGTTTCCGAGAATCCGAACATTCGATTGAAGTTTTGCACGGCGACGCCGGAAGCTCCGCGGATGAGGTTGTCTTCCGCGGCGAGCACGAGAATCCGCCCTCGCACCGTCCGAATCGACACATCGAGATAATTGCTATGCGCGGTGTCTTTCGTACTTGGAAGCGTCTTGCGGATGCGGACGAAGGGGCATTTCTCATAAT
>CALEEC010000275.1 GCA_937949245.1 uncultured Gemmataceae bacterium
AGATGCGTCAGGCCATCGGCACGAATCCACTCGCCCAACGATTCGGGGAGACCATCACCGATGGGTTGCATCACGTCTTGCGGTGTGAGCGGATCGAGCGCACCGACCAAGTGATACAACGGCATGCGTTCTTTGGGTTGGGGGAGAACATACCGATCGAGATACTCTCCCGTTAAGTCACTGCTAAGAAAGTGGCCGAGGTCAGGACCGATGAAATCGGCCCCGAGAGTTTGAAAGCAATTGCGGTCATTCATCTTGCCGAAGGCATCATGCAACGCGGCGTCGAAGGGACTGGCGACCACCAGCGTACACAACTGCGGTATCGGCTCGGCGAGTGACAACTGGGCCGTGACCTGATCGGCCAAACGAAAATAGAGCGGTTCCAGGTGATGGGTTAACTCGATGGGGTGGCCGCTTTCGAGGCAATCCACGTTGGCGGACGCGATGCGAGAAGCCAATTCCCGCATCGCCTGGAGCGTCTGTTCGTAACTCAACCGTCGCGATGGAAACGACCACACGTTGCCCAACGGCATCGAGCCAAACCCCGAGGCGATCTTGCCCGCACGCGATTCTACGGTCACGGTGACGTTCAACAGCGTCGCTCGATCCAAGGCGACGCCACCAAACTTGATCGGGCTACGATATGCATAATCTTCATACGAGAATGAGACATCGCGAATGCGTATATCGGTTGCTTTCATCGCCAGCTGCTTTCTGCAACGAAGAATCTTTCCGAGAGCGTCTTTCTTCTCAGTGATACCAAGCGGATGGCAGATTCGCTATCGTCAGGTGAGGAATTCGCTGGGAGGCAGTTATATTTCTGTGGCCAAGCGGACACTCTCGATCGCTTGCCAGAGTCGTTGGAAGTGCCTTTGCCAATCGATCCGGCGAATCGGTTCTTGCAACCAGCGGCCGTGCGTCAGTTCCAACAAACCGATCGTTCGCGGGACGACGCGCCATTGCGAACGCACGGCCCAGGCTTGAATGGCCAAGAAACTTTTACGTCCCAACCAGGGATCGTGTTCCGCTAGAGGTTTCGAGCGACTTTCCAGGGCGACCAAATGCCAGTCTCCCTGACGGTCTTGCCACAGGAGATCCATCAAACCGTGTAATACAGGTAAATCATCTCGGGCCGGCGAATCGTTCTCGAAGCGAGGCCAGGGCATCAGGAATTCGACATCGCGTAGGCAGCGTGCAGCTTGGACCAGTTGTCGTCGTAGTTCGGATTCCGCGAAGTGAGTCAGTTGATTGCGTAAGCGGTTTTCCAATTGAATCGAAGTACGTCGGTTGGGGTCGCGTTCGATGGCTTGAGTCAGTAGTTCACTCCAACCATCGATGTCATCGAAACGCCAGCGTGCGAGGACGCTTCGCAAAATAGCCTCGGCTCGTCCTTCGAGCGTGTCATCACAACCGCCTAAGCGTTCCAGAGGAATTGACCAGTGATGCTCGGTGTCCTCCTGGTCGATCAATTCCTCTTCGAGCGGATGACGACGATCGATCCAGGCATCTTCGGGCGTGAATAGGTTGCGTTCGGGGCGAAGTTGGTTCAGGTTCCGCAGGCAAAGTTCGAGTCGAGGGAGGGATAAGGTCGTCGGTAAACGCCAACTCAGCGGTTGCACCTCGAAAGTAGGGCGCGGCGCAGGGATTTCTGCGGAATCGATGTCGGTTTCTGTAGGAACTTCAATCGGTGGTTCGGCCGTGGGTTCGACCACGCGCACGGTGACCACGGGAGGGTGTCCCACCGGTAGGGGATCGCCCAGGTAAAGGCCCGTCGATAGGTCAAATTGCTCCGAGAGAGCAAGCATCCAAGTGCTGCGCAATTTAGAGGGTAAGCCAGCGTTGGTATTCAAGCGTTCGGGGAATGCCGCAGCGAGGATCAACAAATCGCGAGCGCGCGTGCAAGCCACATACAGAATCCGCAGATCTTCCTCCCACTCGGCCACTTGTTGGAACAGTTTGCTGAGTCGCCAACCGAAATCGGAAAATAACTCCTGTTCTTCACTGGGTGGGCGGACCAGGCAGCCTAATTCACGATCCCACCGCGCGACACTTTCCGGGCCGCCGTGCGTCGCAGCAGCGAAATCAGGAATGAAGACCACCGGATATTCCAAACCTTTCGCCTGATGGATGCTCATGATCTTGATGATGTCCGCGGTTTCAGGGTGTGTGGCCGCTTGTTCCTCGCGGGGTTGTTCGCGAACTAACTCATCGAGTCGTTGAATGAGATCGGCCAAGCCGAACAGTGCCGAACGGTCAAACAGGCGAGCCAAGTCGATCAGTTTCCACAGATTGGCCAGTTTGCGTTCGCCGAGAAACTCGAATTGCAGTGCAGCATCGTAAGCGGAATCGTCTAGGATTGCGCCAATCAAGCGGGGAATGGGCAAGCGATCTTTGAGGTTGCGCCAACGCTGGAGGTGACGCGCTGCTCGTTCCACCAAGATGCGTTGATCGGTGGGTAGCTGGGACAAGCATGCTTCATCGGTCAAACTCGACCAGAGTCCCTCGGAAGGGGATTGACTTAAGACGAATAATGTTTCATCGCTCAGGCAGCAAAACGGCGAGCGAAGCACTCCAGCGAGGCTGAACGAATCTTGAGGATTTTCCAGCACCCGCAGCAGGTTGAGCAGATCGAAAATCTCTTGCTGAGCGAAAAACGCCCGTCCCCCGACGAGGTAATAGTCCAGCCCCAGTCGCCGTAGAGCCGTTTCGTAGGTAGCAACGGAACTCATGGAACGAAACAGCAATACGATGTCGCCTGCTCGGACGCGGCGTAGTTGGCCGGTTTTTTTATCGACAATGCGTGGTGTGTCGTCGAGCAAAAGTTCGCGGATACGCTGAGCAATGGCATCGGCTTCCCGGCGACGGCGTTGCTCGGCAGTTTCGCGGTCGGTCGATGGGGACGTATCGCCGTCGTTTTCCGTCTCCTCGGTCGGGGGAGATGGGACCACTGCGCTGCCGGCTTTTGCGGAGTTGGCTTCTGGGGTACTGAGTTGGGGGGCTAGCGGTGGGACGCTCCATAAAAACTCAATGCAGGGCAACGGATTGCGCCGTTCTTGCAAACTTTGCAAGGGTTCGTAGTCGCTTAGTCGTTTGTGGCAAAGACCGTTGACAAAATCCAGAATCGGCGGCTGAGAACGAAAATTGATGGTCAAACCGAGCCGTCCCGTTTCGGGAACACTTTGCCGCAGTTGCTGGAACAGACGAACTTCGGCACCGCGGAAGCGATAAATCGATTGTTTGTGATCGCCCACGGCGAAGAGTTTTCCTACCTCCAGACCAATTTCGCCTAACAGAGTGCGCACCAAATCCATCTGAATGGGATCGGTGTCTTGGAATTCGTCGAGCAGAACATAGCGAAAGCGCTGCCGGAGGGCATCGCGGACTTCCGGTCGATCGTAGAGGAGTTGGCGAGCACGGATGAGCAAGTCTTGAAAATCAAGCACCCCGGCTCGTTGTTTACGGGCTTGATATCCCTGAAACACTTCTTCCGCAACGCGGAGATAGCATTGCCCCAAGCGGACAGTCTCGGCCAATTCCTTCGGCTCTTCCAAAAACAACGCGAACCGCTCCTTCAGACCCCGGCGTAGTTCTTCCAAGGCGCTTTTGACGGCTTCGTAGATTTCGTCACTGGGCCAGTGCTTTTTAGGTGCTTTACGAACGGTGGCCCATTCGATGATGTACTCTAACTGGCTGGGCAACGCTTCGATTTGCGTCGGCAAATGGTCGATTTCGTCCAAAATGGTCTTCACCAGCCTTTGGGCTGTCGGATCGCTGACCATTGACAAGACGGTTTGAAGCGTCCGCCGGGCATACACCAATTCGGGGGAAGCCGCCAGTAGATAGTCGCGCCAAAGTGGAAGCAGTTCGCGGCGTTTGCGCTGGAACCAATCCTCGGCAATCGACTTCGGATCAGCTTGGAGCCAACTACTCCAGGCTTGCGGGTTCGGTTCTTGAAGCAACGCATCGATGGCTTGTCCTACCGTATTCCAGCCATGCAGTACGATCAGTTCGCGCAGTTCTTTCCCCGCACGCGATTCGCTCAAAAGAAGCCCCTGTAAGATGGTTCTTTTCGCTTCCGCCTGCAAATTGCCGGCGAGGACGCTTTCTAACACCTCAAATGCCGGATCGATCCCTGCTTGGACGGCATAGGCACGCAAGAGATTACCGCAGAAAGCATGGATGGTGCTGATGGGCGCGGTTTCCAGATCGCGGAGGTAGCGGTCGTAATCGACGCTCGTCGAGCCACGCTCTTGTTGCCGGCGTTCGAGGAGGGCTTGCCGAATCCGATCGCGCATCTCGCGCGCAGCCCGGTCGGTGAAGGTGATGGCCAAGATCTGGGCCACCTCTGCGCCATCGTCGATCAAGTGAGATAGATAGCGGGCGGTCAGAACGAAAGTTTTTCCGCAACCGGCACCGGAGGAAAGCACCACCGACGAGGTGCGTTCGCGGATGGCACGCGTTTGTTCGGCAGTCTGTTTCGGCACGGTATTCGCTCACCCATGAACTAGATCCGTTGGGGAAGGACTCTCCTGCAACAACGGCAGCGACCAGACTTTGCCGGTGCTTCGACTTTGATTGATGCGACAGATCGAACCATACGGGCAACGACTCGTGCATTGTTCGGATTTGGGAGCCAAAGGGAATTGGCCTTGGCGAATGGCCCAGACGATCGAAGCAACGTGACGCTGCAGACGCTGGCGAAAATCGATCCAGGCGTTCGGCTTCTGTAGCCAGGCCGTCCCTCCCCGATTCGGGAGCACTGTTTTCGGCCCAGTGTCCGTGACCAGCCAATAAGCCAACCCCAAAGGGCGGGCCGTAGTGTCGGCGAAAATCAATTGCTCGGCAGCCAGGGCGTAGAGCGGCAGTTGGAGTTTCGTCATGGTTTGCAGGTCGCTGCTCGTGTAGTTGCTAGCCGAGCCGGTTTTGTAGTCGATGACCCAAAAGACAATCCCTTCGTCGGTTGGGGCCAGATCGATTCGATCGATCCTGCCCCCCAGTTGCAGTTCGACATCGGCATAGCGAATCCGCAAGGCGGGCAAAGGCGTGCCCGTCGCTTCTTCCGCGGTGTAATGGCTCAGACCAAAGTCGCGTTCCAGATAGGTGGGGATCGGCTGTAGCGATTGTTTCAACCACGGATCGAGGAATTTTCCCCAATGAATACGATAGCGTTCGACCGATCGCCGTAGGCGTTCTCCCTCCAAACGCCATAGCACTTTGCTGGCTTCGTTGGCGGTGCGTTGGATCGCCTCGGCGATGGCATCGTTGAGGTGTCGGCCCAATTGTTCGCTGATGAGTTGGGGCAATTCCTGACCGGGGCGAGGATGAAATTGCGAGTTTTCCCATTGGGTATGGAAGCGAGCCAAGGCACGGTGAAAGACCAATCCGCGACTCGACGCCTCGATTTCTTCACTAGGTTCTTCGAGTTCTTCCAGTTGCAAGACGTGCTGTAGCAGAAAGCGAAAGGGGCACGATTGAAAGTTTTCCAATGCCGTGGGGCTTAAGGTGCGATCGGGACCAAAGCGTTTCGCCAAGGCTTCGGAGATGGACGAGCGAGCCAGCAGACCGTCGTAGGGGCCAAACGTCCGATTGCGGAAGCGGTGCAGGGCCATCCGCCGAGCGGCTCGCAGGTGATCGACCACTTCACGGGGCAGGGTGCCGGCCAAGGCATTATCTCCGCCGTGATGCATGGCATACGCCCATTGCACGCGACGTTCTGCCGCCGAGAGGGGACGACGGCTAAAATAGCCATCGATCAGCATCTGTTGC
>CALEEC010000276.1 GCA_937949245.1 uncultured Gemmataceae bacterium
TCGCCCGTTGGTTTCATGTCGTGTGTCTCACTATAGATGATGATAGATGAACCGGCGGAATGTTTGCTAGAGGAGAGTTATCGTCAAAGTGGACGGTCTGCGCTAACTTCGGTGTTGGCAAACGCGCACCCACCGTCGGCATCTTGGAGGAAGTGTGGCTTCCCAGCATGAACGATCACGAATACTACATGAGGCGAGCTATAGAACTGGCCACTCAAGTTCCTGAATTGCCCTTCGGAGCAGTGATCGTTGACGGTAATTTGGGCGTGATTCTTGCCGAAGGTTGGAATCAGACTTCGCTGAATCCCATCTTGCACGGAGAAATCGACGCGATCCATCGCCTCGTGGCTCGCGGCTCAGGTTTTGCTCGGCAGAATCTGATCTTGTACACTACTGCGGAACCCTGTCCCATGTGCCAAGGGGCGATTCTTTGGAGTGGCATTGCCACCGTCGTATTCGGAACCTCCATACCGACTCTGCAACGGCTCGGTTGGCGACAGATCGACATTCGCGCTGAGGAAGTGATCCGGCGAAGCCCTGCCTGGACCTGTACCCTGGTAGGGGGAGTCCTGGAACGCGAGTGCGACGCTCTGTTTGAACAAGCGGCAGCGTGGCGTTCCTAAGCTACCTTCTTCCGAGTCGTGAATGACTCCCCGGAATGGTGATGCCTCGTAAAGCCACCAAGCACTTGGGGCGACAACTACTACACCATCGCGCGGTAGTACCAAAGGAATGTCATGAGGAGCCAGAAGCAAAGGATGATATTGGGACTGGTAGCCTGCAGTTGGGTTCTAGAAACGTGGGCAGTAGCGATGACGGAAAACACCAGCATGCATTCCCTGTTCGACTTCACCCGAGCAGATACTGCTCCACAATGGCAGACAGTCAATGACGGCGTCATGGGCGGAGTGTCGCAGGGAGAATTTCGGATTACTGAACAGAATACTTTGCAGTTTTTCGGCACGCTGTCGTTGGCCAACAATGGCGGGTTTTCTTCTGTACGATCGGGAGCGAAAAAACTTGGGCTACAACGGGGCGATACCTTGGTCGCTCGAGTGAAAGGCGATGGTCGAGATTATTCGCTGAACCTCTATCTGAATCGTCCCATGATCGCGTTCTCTTACCGTGCGCCGGTGCCGACCAAGAAGGACCAATGGGTAGAAGTTCGGGTGCCACTCGACCAATTTGTGGCAACGTCGTTTGGGCGCGTCATCCACGATGCTGGCCCGGTCAACCCTGAAGAGATCAACGCCATTGGTTTCATGCTCAGCGATAAGAAGGCGGGGCCGTTCCAATTGGAAATTGCGTGGATTCAAGTCGAACGCTCGCGGAAATAAGCCAGCGCCGAGCAATTTCTGGGGCCAAGGAAAATGTCACAGCGATGCCAGCTCGGTTAGCATCGAGCGGGTATGGGAAATCATGGCAGGAGGAAAGACGGTCCATCAAGTGAAGTGACCGTCCTTGGTTGCTAGGTCTCGAACAAGTGGAAAGGTTCTTGGACTATGGAATTAGTCTTTCCATTCCAGACCGTTCCGTTTGAACGCTTGTTTGGCAATCTCCCGGCTGCGATCCCAGAATTGTTGATTGTCAAAGTCGACAGATAGTCCCAGATCTCTGCGGATCGATTTGAGGAAGTTCAAGGTGCTGACAATGTTCGGGATCTCGTGAGGTTTCAGCGAAACTGGGCCGGCACCTTGCATCCTGCGGAAATCGCCTTCGTTTTGCCTTAGCGTCGAGGCCGCTACTGTAGCTGGTACCACACCAACAGCTCTCGCAGCAAGAGCAAATCCCCAAGGTTGCGCCAGAAGATTATGCGGGCGCAGCAGAACGACCAGATCGTTCATGAAGGCGTTGTCTTGTCGGCCTCCGCCTCCGTTGGTGATGCGTAATCCAACAGGCCAAGCAGGTGAAGGAGAAGCCAAAGAATAGACGCGAATGTGCTGCAAACCCGCCCAACCGAACTCGTCTTCAATCACGAACAGGGCATTGGAGGTGATCAGATTGCCTTGGCTGTGTGCGATGATGAGTTGGCGTTGGTTCTTGTGCCGGACGAGTTCTTTGAACAATTCTAAAGTGGCTCTGTTCCAAACAGTGTATTCGCGTTCAATACGATTGAGAAACGCGGGGATTTGGTCGTCGGTCAAATTCACAGATTTGTTGCGATTGTTGGATGAGCTAAGGCGAGCAAACGCATTCTGAGTGTAGTCTAGTAAGCATTGGCCCAAATCGCGTAACATCCCCGAAGTTTTGTTGTATACCCCCCAGACGGGTCGTTCGAGCAGCACTGACAATATTGCGGCTGTTTGAGCGTGAGTTTGGCCGGTGGTGTTGATGCCATTGACGTAATAGATCCGGGGGATCGCTGTGTGAGAACCTGTGAGATCGTATAGATTAACTTCGCCATCTTTCGTCGGAATCTTGATTTCCTGCCCCATGTCTGAGCCTCCGAGATGCTCCACTGGTTGAATGGATTCCTAACACGGCATCTTTCTACCTATCAGGGATATCGTTTCTCGTTTGCTGGAGACGCAGTCGACCGCAGGGAAGTCAGTGCGATTACGATTACTTCTTCAATTCTTCTCCTTTTGCACTTGATTCCATCACCTAATCTTCCTGATGGACCATTCTTGC
>CALEEC010000277.1 GCA_937949245.1 uncultured Gemmataceae bacterium
TGTTGGCATCATCCAACACGCAGGTGCCGGGCGAACATTCCAGTCCAGACAGGTCCAACGCGGCGAAGATCGGAAACGTTGGTGTCCCCCCACAGACGAGTTTGGGCACGGCTAGCCCCTGTGCCTCTAAATCGGCTCGCAAACGTAACACGGGAGCCAGCAAGGCATCGACGGCCGCTTGACGGTCGGCGTAGGCCGGTTGGTGATTGTGACCGTCGTACACATGCAAGCCCACGACTTTGATCCTCGGCAGTCGAGCCAATTTGGCGTACAGTGCTGCCGCGGCCGGCCCAACTTCAATCCCCGTGCGATGCTGCCCCACATCGAGATCCAGCAACACCGAATGCTTCAGCCAAGCGTCGGTCATGGCCGCCGACAACGCCTCCGCTACCGCATCGTTATCGACCAGCGAAATAAACGTCGTCAATGGGTACTTCCGCATCAGCTGAATCAATCGCTTGACGTTGGGGCCAACCATCGGATAGGCAATCAATATATCGGTCACCCCGGCATCGGCGAGCATCTCCGCTTCCGCAATCGTCGCGCACTTGTGCTTGCGAATGCCCGCTTCGATTTCCATTTGAACAATCTCGCGGGTCTTGTGGGTTTTGACGTGCGGACGCAAACGCTCGGGAGTTTTGGCAATCTCCAAAGCACGCTGGATGTTGTGACGAATAAAATCCTTGTAGAATACTAAATGAGGGGTGTAGAGATCAGAAGGATCTTGTATGGTGTAGTCAGCGGGTTGCATTCAAGGACGCTCCTGCTAGGAGGCGAAGTTCGACTCTCTAGTTGTTTTTGACTTCCAATTATAGATCGAATTGCTACCTAATGCTATGAACGATCTCGAATTAATGCGACGAGCCATCCGTTTAGCTCGTCAAGGGGAAGGAGCGGTCGAACCGAATCCGATGGTAGGAGCGGTAGTCGTCTCGGCCAAGGGGGAGATCGTTGGCGAGGGGTGGCATCAACGTTACGGCGAAGCGCATGCCGAGATCAATGCCTTGACGCAGGCCAAAGAAGCAGCCGAGGGCGGAACGCTGTATGTCACCTTGGAACCTTGTTGTCACTTCGGCAAAACGCCTCCCTGCACCGATGCGGTCTTGCGTTCGGGGGTACGCCGCGTTGTCGTGGCCATCCGCGACCCATATCCGAAAGTCGCGGGAGGCGGGCTACGGATTTTGGAAAAAGCTGGGCTGGATCTGACCGTAGGCGTCGCGGAAGACGAAGTGCGGTCGTTGATGGCCCCCTATCTGCATCTGTTGTCGACGGGGCGTCCTTGGGTGATTGCCAAATGGGCCATGTCCATCGATGGCCGTACCGCGTCGCGAACCGGGCATTCGCGTTGGATCAGCAACGAACATTCGCGGCAGAAAGGGCACGAGTTGCGCGGCAAAGTCGATGCCGTGATCGTCGGCCGAGGTACAGTGGTAGCGGACGATCCGCTATTGACGGCACGTCCTCCCGGACCACGCACTCCGGCTCGGGTGGTCTTTTCTCCTTCGGGAATGCTCCCCGCCGAATGCCAACTGACACGCACCATCGACGCTGCTCCGGTCGTCGTCTTTACGCACAAAGGCGAAGGGGTGGATCGGCTCAAATCGTGGAAGAAAGCAGGAGCCGAGATCGTCGCTCTAGAAACGACCGGCCACGCCTTTCTGCTCGATGCCCTGGCCGACATGGGCCGACGCCGCTGGACCAACGTCCTGCTCGAAGGCGGGGCGCAATTACTCGGCGCTTTCCGCGATGCTGGTGCTATCGATGAAGTCTGGGCATTCATTGCCGGCAAAATCATTGGCGGGCAAGCGGCCTACGCTCCTGTGGCCGGCATCGGAGTGGAAAAGGTGACGGATGCCCCCACGTTGAGCGAAGTTGTCGTCGAATCGTGCGGGGAGGATGTGCTCATTCGTGGCCGGGTTCAACGCTCTGATCCCAAACTGTCGTAATCGCGGCAGTCAATTTGCAGGCATTGGGGAAGGGCGGCGTGTCGCGAAGCTGCGTGGGCCCCGAAACCTCGCGACCACAGCAGCAAGGAGAGGAGAAGTTCGCTGCTGTGGCGTGGTCCAGATTCAGCAACTCAAGCCGAGTGCATCGCTACGGAATGCCCATCAACCGGCTCCACCTTTGCGAGCACCGGGGCCACCTCCAGCAGTAATCGCGAGGAGATAATCACGGTTCAACTGCGTGATCGTGGTTGCCGGGATCTCTTTCGGGCAGGCGGCTTCGCATTCGTAAATGTTCGTGCAATGGCCGAAACCTTCGCGGTCGTGCTGTTCGACCATCTTTTTGACACGTTGCACCCGCTCAGGCTGCCCTTGTGGCAAGTTGGCCAAATGCGTTACTTTCGCCGACAGAAACAGCATGGCTGAAGCGTTGGGACAAGCCGCTACGCAAGCACCGCAACCGATGCAAGCCGCGGCGTCCATCGCGGTTTCGGCATTTTCCTTGGGAATCGGGATCGCATTGCCATCGGGCGCACCGCCGGTGTTGACCGAGATATAACCACCGGCTTGAATAATGCGATCGAAGGCCGAGCGATCCACAATCAAGTCGCGAATCACCGGAAAAGCGGCGGCACGCCATGGCTCAATGTAGATGTGCGCCCCATCTTCAAAGTGACGCATATGCAATTGGCAAGCCGTCGTCGCCTTCTCCGGGCCGTGAGCCACGCCATTGATCATCAGGCCACAACTGCCACAGATGCCTTCGCGGCAATCATGATCGAAGGCAATTGGCTCCTTGTTATGTTTGATGAGGTCTTCGTTGACCACATCGAGCATTTCTAAAAACGACATGTCGGGCGAGATATTCTTGGCCAAATAGGTTTCCATGCGGCCTTCGTCGGTGCGGCTTTTTTGCCGCCAGACGTGGAGCGTCAGATTCATCGGGGAGTAATCCTTTCGCCGTCTCGGGCTTATTTGTAGCTACGCACCGTAGGAGTCACGAATTCATATTTCAGCGGTTCTTTGTGCAGAATCGGCGTGTTGCCGACTCCGGTGAACTCAAAAGCGCTGACGTAGAGGTAGTCGGCATCGTTACGTTTCGCTTCGCCATCGGGGTACTGATGTTCGACGCGAAAATGGGCGCCGCACGATTCATCTCGCGTCAACGCATCGTAGGCCAATAATTCGCCGAACTCGAGGAAGTCAGCCACGCGATTGGCTCGTTCGAGGGCTTGGTTCAAGTCCGCATCAGTGCCCGGCACGTTGACGTTCCGCCAGAATTCTTCGCGCAATTCGGGCAGACGTTTGAGCACCTCTTTCAGGCTGCGTTCGCTGCGAGACATACCGGCGTTGTCCCACAGGAGTTTGCCTGCTTCGCGGTGAAACTCGATGGCTGTCTTGCGTCCTTTGATCGACAGCAATTTGCGGATTCTCTCGTGGACTTCCGCTTCGCAGCGTTTGAACTCGGCATGGTCCGTGGAAATCACTTCCTTCTTGGCATTGGCGAAGAAGTGACCGATGGTGTACGGCAGAATGAAGTAGCCGTCGGCCAATCCTTGCATCAGAGCCGATGCGCCAAGGCGGTTGGCTCCGTGATCGGAGAAATTGGCTTCGCCGATGACGAACAACCCTTCGATGTTGCTCATCAGGTTGTAATCGACCCACAGTCCGCCCATGGTGTAGTGGAGCGCTGGGTAGATCCGCATCGGTTGTTCGTAGGCGTTCTCGCCGGTGATACGTTCGTACATATCGAAGAGGTTGCCATATTTCGATTCGATGGTGACTCGTCCGACACGTTTGATGGCATCGGCGAAATCGAGATAGACGCCCCGGCCTCCGGGACCGACGCCGCGGCCCTCGTCGCAGACTTCTTTGGCTGCTCGGGAAGAGATGTCTCGCGGAGCCAGATTGCCGTAGCTGGGGTACTTCCGTTCGAGGTAGTAGTCGCGTTCCGATTCGGGAATGCTGTTGGGATGACGTTTGTCGCCGGGTTTCTTCGGCACCCAGATTCGGCCATCATTGCGCAACGATTCCGACATCAGGGTAAGTTTCGATTGATGATCGCCCGACACCGGAATACAGGTCGGGTGAATCTGCGTGAAGCACGGATTGGCAAACGCAGCCCCCCGCTTGTACGCGCGATAGGTCGCGGTGACATTGCAGCCGATGGCGTTGGTCGAAAGGAAAAAGGCGTTGCTGTAGCCCCCGGTGGCTAGAACAACAGCGTCAGCGCTGTGCGATTCGATCTTGCCGGTCTGCAAGCAGCGGGTGACAATGCCCCGAGCGCGGCCATCGATGACGACTAGGTCTAGCATTTCGGTGCGGGGATGCATTTTCACGCGCCCGGCACCGATCTGTCTGCTGAGAGCTTGGTACGCACCCAGAAGCAATTGTTGTCCGGTCTGACCCCGGCAATAGAACGTCCGCGAAACTTGTGCACCGCCGAAGGAACGATTGTCGAGCTGCCCGCCGTACTCACGAGCGAACGGCACTCCCTGGGCAACGCATTGATCGATGATATTGCGAGAAACTTCGGCTAACCGGTAGACATTGGCTTCCCGAGAGCGGAAGTCCCCGCCTTTGATCGTGTCCTTGAACAGCCGCATGACACTATCGCCGTCGTTCTGATAGTTCTTCGCGGCATTGATCCCCCCCTGAGCGGCAATGCTATGCGCTCGGCGGGGGCTGTCCTGATAGCAGAACACTTCCACTTGATAACCGAGTTCCGCCAACGTCGCGGCCGCGGAGCTGCCGGCCAATCCCGTGCCGACGACCAACACTTTAAATTTGCGTTTGTTGGCCGGGCTAACGAGGCTCATTTCGAGCTTATGACGTTCCCACTTCTGTTCCAGGGGACCGCCGGGAATCTTAGGGTCGAGTTTCACTTCGAGGCCTCCCAGAAGAGAGAATGCGTGTCGGTCACCAAACCGCCCCAGACGGCGAACACGATCAAACTGTTCCCGACCGTCACGAATGCTGCTACCACGATCGCTAGTTGATTCAAGAAGGTGCGACAACTGGTGCCGTTTAGGCTCAAGGTCTGGAAGACGCTGGCCACACCATGTCGCAAATGGAGGAACAACGCGACTTGGGCTAGCAGATAGATCAACGCATACGCAGGTACGGAGAATCCGGCGACGACCATGCGATAGACATCGTGCCGTCCTTTATCATCCTTCAAATCGAGATACTTCACACCATCGGCCATGCCGAAAATGCCGAAGGTGAAGTGAGCGAGGTGAATGATCAGGAACACAAAGATCACGATGCCCGTCCAGATCATGGTACGTGAGGCAATGGTCGCTTGGACTGTCGCAGGGTTACGATACGCTACCGGTCGAGCGGCGACCGCACGCCGTTTCAACCGAATGGCCAGGGTCATATGCAACACCAGAGCCGCCAAGAGCCCCAGTCGCGCGATCCACAACAGCGGCCCGGTACTTTTGAGAAATTGGGCGTAGCTGTTGATCGACTCAGGTCCCCAAAACAGTTTCAGGTTGCCGATCAGGTGGCCGATCACAAAGCCCGTCAACACAATGCCCGTCAGCGCCGTGAGAATTTTGCTTCCCACGCTGGAGGTGAGCAGGGGCAACAACCACTGGCGCGCTGGTGGACTGACATCCACCCGGCTACCCTTGCGGTTGATACGATGCGTTGGTTCTTCGTCGACGATAGACATTGCGGTATCTGCAAGTGGGTTGAAGTCGCACCAGCCCCGACCGCGCGATGCCGGCGTGCGGTCGGCTGCGGCATGCAAGTGCTGAGTTGCTGCCTAAGCCGGCAGCTATAGTTCGATTACCAGAAGCACTTGCACCATCCGTTCGGTCCGGTGCCGGGAGTTCACCCGTATCATAGAACCGGAAACCTTGTTGGCCAGCAACCGAAATCTCAGTCGTTGCTTCCCCCCGGCAAATCGGCGATAATCCCTGCTACAACGAGTGTCCACTTCGGTCTTATGAGAGTCCTACTCATGACGATTCTTTACGGTCTGATGATTCTCCACGGTAGCATGATGGGATGGGCATGCTGGATGGGGCTAATCCCCGTGACGCTGGCCGACTCGGGGCCACGCCCTGCGGAGCCGCGAGCATCCCGCTACGAGTTTCGCCAAGACCACGACCCCAACGGCATTGGCAAATTCTACATGGGCCGAGAAATTGCCCAGGTGATGGGCCATCAAGGAGCCGGTTGGCTAGAGCGTCCCGAACGCGAAGAGGAAGAACGTCCCTCGCTGCTGTTGAAAGCTCTCAAACTCCAGCCGGGCGATGTGGTCGCGGATATCGGCGCTGGCAGTGGTTATCACGCGCTGCGGATGGCCAAGATGGTCGGGCCGCAAGGAAAAATCTTGGCCGTCGATATTCAACCGGAAATGCTAGCGATCATCCAACGGAAGATGAAAAAAGCGAAGATCAACAACGTCGAAACCATCCTCGGCACCGCCCAAGATCCGAAGTTGCCGAAAAATGCCGTCGATTTGATCCTCATGGTCGATGTCTACCACGAATTCGAGTTTCCCTACGAAATGACCGAAAAAATGGTCAAGGCGCTCAAACCGGGCGGCCGATTGGTGTTCGTCGAATTTCGCTTGGAAGATCCCAAAGTGCCGATCAAACTGGTGCACAAAATGTCGGAAAAGCAAGTCCGCAAAGAAATGGAACCCCACGATCTGGAGTGGGACTCCACGCTCGACATCTTACCGTGGCAGCATATCATCGTGTTTCGCAAAAAACAGCCGAAGGAACTCGCACCACAACCGCGGGAGGTGCAACCGTGACCACCGAGGCCGGCAGTTTGACAGGTCACTGGACGGGCTACTATCTGCAAGCCAATCAGGCCAATCGGATCGACGCGGAACTCACCCAAGTCGGCACGCTGTTGTATGGAACGATGACCGATCACAATCTGCGAAGCGAATGGACCTTGTTTGAAGCCACCGCTGCCGCCGGCTTGCCTCCCGGTGCCGATGAGGAACTGTTACGACAACTGCAAGCCCGTTACCCCGAAGCCGCGACTCAACCGATTCGCGTCATCGAGGAACTGCCGCCGCTTTCCGATCTGACGGGCGAGGTCACCGGCAACCTGGTGCGTCTGATCAAAGTCTATCGCGGAGCATTGAAAAGCGGCTACCGTATCGGAGATCGTTACATCGGCGACATCATCCAAAGACACACTGTTCACTATCGCGGCGAG
>CALEEC010000278.1 GCA_937949245.1 uncultured Gemmataceae bacterium
AGACGATCGCTACCGGCACGGCCGCGGCTTTAGCCGGCGGGGTCACATCGGTGGCGTGCATGCCCAACACCGAGCCGGCCATCGATTCGCAAGCGGCTGCTGAGTTCGTCGTGCTGCAAGCCAAACGCGCCGGCAATGCCAACGTCTTTCCGGTGGGTGCCATCACCAAGGAACGCAAAGGCCAAGAATTGGCCGAGATCGGTGGCTTGGTTCGGGGGGGGGCGGTCGCGTTCACCGACGACGGTGCCCCGGTCGTTAGCGCCGAGATCATGCGTCGGGCGTTGGAATATACGCAGATGTTCGGCAAAGCGGTCCTCAGCCATAGCGAAGACCTAGAACTAACCCGTGGCGGAGTGATGCATGAGGGCTTCGTCAGCAAGCAATTGGGGCTGCGTGGCATGCCGGCCGCTGCTGAAGAGATCATGGTCTATCGCGACATTGCCCTGGCCGAGATGACCGGCGGCCGACTGCACATTTTGCATGTCTCGACGGCCGGTGCGGTGGAATTGATCCGGCAAGGACGCCGACGCGGGGTGCGCGTCAGCGGAGAGGCCTGCCCACATCATTTCACCCTCACCGACGAATGTCTGCGGAGCTTCGATAGCAATTTCAAGATGTCTCCGCCGTTACGCACGCAACGGGACATCGAAGCGATCCGCGAAGGACTTCGCGATGGCACCTTGGAAGTTCTGGCGACCGATCACGCGCCGCATGCCCCGGAAAAAAAGATGCGCGAGCTGGATCAGACGCCCAACGGCATCATCGGACTCGAGACGTTTTTGCCGATCAGCGTCACTTACTTGGTCGAAACCGGCATTCTCACTTGGCCGCAATTGATCGAGAAAATGACCATCAACCCGGCCAAGGTGCTAGGCATCGATCGCGGCACCCTGCGTGCCGGTGCGGTCGCCGACGTGACGGTCATTGATCCGCATGTGGAATGGACCATCGACGTTCACCAGTTCCGCTCTAAGAGCCGCAATTCGCCCTATCACGGCTGGAAGGTCAAGAGCCGAGCCGTCCTTACTGTAGTCGGCGGCGTTGTCAAGGAAATTTCCCGTTGAGCCTAAAGCCAGACGACGTTTTTCGGCCAAATGCTAAATGCTGTTTGACTCCGGATCACGGATGGAGTCCAATCATGCTGTACCAATCTGCTCCTCCCTTCCTTCTTGTGGAGTCGCTCCATGCTCCTTGCTACGATTCGTCGATGGATGCTGCTCGGTTTATTCGTCTGCGGCCTGCTGGGGTTGGTCCACCCCTCTTCGCGCAGCCACGGGCAAACGAGCAACGATTCGTTGGAAGGCACTTGGCAAATCGAATCGATGGAAGCCCAAGGCAAGAGAAAAATGCGCGGCAAGGACCAACTAGAACTCGGCTCGATGGGCTTCAAAGACGGCAAACTGGTCTTACGAGTGCAGTCCGACGCCACTATCGCCGAAATCAAAGTCAACCCGCAAGCCACGCCGGCAACGATGGATGTCACCATGAAAATTGGTGGCCAAAAACGAACGCTCCCCTGGATCTACAAGATTGATCAGGACCAAATGACCATTTGCATGAATCTGAAAGATTCAGGAGAACGGCCGAAAAACTTTGAGCCAGGCGATGAGCAAGGCGTGATCGTCCTCAAACGCATCAGCAAAGAGGTGGTGATCCCCAAAATCGACAGCGCGTCGGACGCCAACAATCGGGTGCGTAGCCAAAACAACATGAGACTGATTGGCTTAGCATTGCATAATTTCCACGACAACATGGGGGTCTTGCCCGCGGCTGCGATTGTCGATAAGTCGGGCAAACCGCTGCTCAGTTGGCGTGTGGCCATTCTGCCGTACATCGAAGAAGAGAAACTCTATCGCGAATTCAAACTCGATGAACCATGGGACAGCGAACACAACAAGAAACTCATCGAGAAGATGCCCAAAATCTATCAGAATCCACGTCTGAAAGATTCCAAGCCAGGTCACACGGTCTATCGCGTCTTCACTGGCAAAGAAACCATGTTCGAGTTGGCGAAGGGGAAAAATTTGGCCCAGGTCACGGATGGGTTATCGAACACTTGGATGGTCGTTGAATGCAGTGACGAGGTGATCTGGACGAAGCCTGAAGAGTTGCCCTATGCGGCCAACACGCCGTTACCGAAGCTGGCTGCTCGACTGGGAGGCCGTTTCTCGGTGTTGTTCGGCGATGGTTCGATACGGACCTTCCAAGAAGCGAATCTCAAGGAAACCGTCATTCGGGCGATGATTACTGCCAACGGCGGTGAAGTCATCCCCGCTGATGGAAACGATTAAGCCCTCGATCTCTCGCAGATAGGTGCTGTTTACTTCGGTTCTTTCCCCGGCCGTGTGCATGGTTGCGGTGCGGATGGTAGGGAAAGAGCCGAAGTTGCTTTTGGGATCGAGATCGTTCGTTGAAGCTGTCTTATCGTCTTCGGGATCATCGCTGCCGCCGGCGGAATTTTGCCGAACATTTTCGGTAGGTGAGGTGTCAGGGTCTAGCGATTGCTCCTCCAGGCATGCGACTGCTGCCCCCGGCAGACGGTAGAATGGTAAGATTCGCCGGAAAGTCCTATTTTAGTTGTTGGCCTCCTTCCTACAATAAAGGAGTTAAGGAACGGAACCATAATCCCACGCTGCGAACGGAAAGACCCACGCGAGCGAACGGGAAAGCATTGCCGGCAAGTGACTGAGAAAACGACGCATTCCCCCAATACTTTGGCACACGAATTGAACTCTGGGGAAGTTTCAAAGAGTGGACGCTTCTTTTCCGGGATAATCCCCCTCTAACTTGAGGGAGGGCCTCCGACGAGTGCCTAAAAATCGGGCATCGCCGCGTTCTTGTAGAGCGGTTGCCCCTCTGTGCAATCACGGATCGACCGGAGATCCAGGGCTTGGCCATCGAGCCTGGAACACGTTGGCTGGAGAGGTTGCCCCATGATGAAGACCGAAGCCATTACCGAACAGGCACAACGCTTCTTCAATCAAGGCTACGAGCAACTGCAACGCGGTGAACACAAAGCCGCTATCGCCAGCTTCTCGGAGGCCATTCGCCTTTGTCCGCAAGTCGCGGTCGGCTATCGCTATCGGGCTTATGCCCACTCGGAAAGCGGCAACATCACCCAAGCTATCCACGACCTCGACCAAGCATTAAGACTGAATCCTGAGGATGTCGACGCCTACTTCGATCGTGCCCAGGAACTGTTTCACCAACGTCAGTACGAGGCAGCTTTGGTCGATTGTAATCAGGTGCTGCACCGCGACCCGAATCGTCCGGCCGTCTGGGGACTGCGCGGCCGTATTTTCGCGGCCTTCGGCGATTCGCTTAAAGCGCGTGCAGACTTTAGCCGAGCGATCGAATTGGCTCCGCACGAGTCGGCGAGCTATTACCTGTGGCGGGGTGAAAGCCACTGCGAATGCGGCGAACCGCACCTGGCCTTGGCCGATTTCTCCGAGGCGATCCGTCAAGCACCACAGTTGGCCATTGCCTGGCACAGCCGCGGTCTGGTGCATCACGAATTGGGCCGACGCGACGAGGCCTTACGCGACTTCAGCGAAGCGATTCGCCTAACTCCTGAAATCGCTTGGCCTTACATCGGCCGAGCTATGGTGGAGTTAGAACTCGGACGCTACACCGAAGCCTTAGCCGACTTTACCGAAGCCCTTCGGCTGCAGCCCAAGAACGTCTCGGCGTTGGAATATCGGGCGTTGTGCTACGAACGGCTCGGCCAACGCGATGCGGCCTTGGCCGACATTCAAGAGGCGCTTCGGCTGCAACCCGACTCGGCACGCTTGTACAATCGTCGTGCTGGCCTACACTATTTCCGCCGCGAGTACCACAAGGCGATCCGCGATCATGTGGAAGCGCTCAAACGCGAACCCCGCGACGCCGCGACTTTCAACGGCTTGGCCTGGATCTGGGCGACGGCCCCCAATCCGTTGATCCGCAACGGCGCTCGAGCGGTCGAGTGTGCCACCCGGGCTTGCGAACTGACGGAATTCCAAGACGCCGGTTTCCTCGATACCCTGGCTGCGGCTCATGCCGAAACCGGCAACTTCAACGCAGCGATCGAATGGCTACAAAAAGCCATCGAATTGCTGGAAAAACGGGTTGCCTCCCGCGACGCCGCTGCGCCTGATTCCGACGCGGAAATGTCGCTGCGAGAATATCGTCAGCGGCTCCAATTGTACGAACGCGGCGAACCGCTGCGGGTCACTCCGTGATCCGACTCCACCTGCGGCCAGCGCAGCATCGGGGATGACGACCTTATGACCACCTTACGGAGTCAGCAGTATGTGGGAGATGGGGTGACGCTGCAAGTCGTGGAAGGTCCCCCCCATGGCCCGCGGCTGCTCTTTCTGCACGGCCTGGGGCGACGTTAGCAAGATTTTTGGCCCCTGATGCCTGCTCTGATGCCGACGTGGCATCTGTTCGCGGCCGACACTCGGGGGCACGGCCTATCGCAACGCCAAGGGGGGAAATACCGCATCTGCGACTCGGTCTTCGACATGCTCAGCGTCGTCTGTCGATTGACTGAAGAGCAAGAAGTGGTGCTGTTCGGTCACTCGATGGGGGCTTTGGTTGCGGCCGCGGTCGCG
>CALEEC010000279.1 GCA_937949245.1 uncultured Gemmataceae bacterium
CGAATCCGCAATTTTCGGCAGCAATTCATCGACATGCAAGGCTTTGCCCAGCAAGGCACTAATGTCGAGGACCGCTCGCAACCGCTCCGCAGGTTGGCTTTCGAGCAGTTGCTGGTTCGGCATCCGAGCAAAAGTGCCTTCCACCGTCGATTGAGCATCCTCAGCGGCTTCCTCGCTTTGATCCAGAGCGCCGGCTGCGCTGGATCTTTTGCGTAGACCTTCGGGAAGCACCGGCATCGCCGAGGCTTTGGGGGCTTGTTCATCTTGAAACCGAAACAGAAAGTCGCAGATCTTGATTCGATCTTGATCTTTCAGCAGAACTTTTCCTAGCCCTTTAATATTTTTGCCGTTGACCTCGGTGCCGTTTCGACTGTTGAGATCTTCGATGTAGTACCGGCTTTGTTCCTGATGGATCTGCGCGTGTTTACGGCTGACCGCGTTGCTTTGGATGATGATTTGGCATTCCTCGGGGCTTCGACCGATGATCATCAGTTGTCCATCCAGTTTCATCGGTTCGACCGAAGCAGTGCCACCGGGGGCTTTGATGAGTGTCAAACTGGGCATAGTCCACCTTCCCAACATGTTCGATCTGTTCCGCCGCGTTACAACTACAGAATCAACATGGAAATAAATCTCGCCGCGGAAGAGATTGGAGTATAACCTGTGGAAGCGACGGATTCAAGAAATCGTCTTAGAGTTCTCTAGCGGATCGATGCTATCCCCCTCAATGCGGAGGATAGCGACAGGGGAGAATCACGGTTCGGTCAGCCGCTGTCGTTGGCGAAGATCGTATTTTGCTCCCCGGGTTAGGACTTCGTAATCCGCTTGCCCTTCGGGAATCGGCCGTTGGCGATCGTAGATGGCCACCGGCCCCCGGCCAAGGACTTCCAGTACCCCGCCACGCACGACGATGGCTGTTCCTTCCTCTAAACCGATGCCCAACAGTTGCGGGAAGGTCTGCATCAATTCGCTCATGTCGGCTTGGCGTCGGTAGGCGAAGAAATGTTGATCGACTGCCACTCCTGGCAAAAAGCCGAAGCCACGCTCGTACCCCTCGGCAATGATCCTCGTGTTGCCCAACGGATGCCCCCGCACGAGGTATTCCGCTTGGATCGATGCGCCGGCCGACGAACCCCCGATCACCCCGCCGCGTTTCAACACCTCATGAAAGCATTGCTCGGTTAAGGTTCCCTCGTAGGCATCGACAAACCGCCATTGTCGGCCTCCCGAAAACCAAACGCCTTTGGCCGAACGCAATGGGGCGACGAATTGCTCGCTATCGGCTTGCTTGCGGTCGCGGGTGTGCAGCACGGTGATATTTTTCGCCCCCAAACGACGCAGCATCCGCAGTTCCATCGGATTGGCCGGGATTGGATCTGGATGCGCCGTAGCCACATAGACGATCGGTGCATCGACGCCCCCGGCCAAATCGATAAAACGTTGCATCACTTCGGTAGGGAGCATCCCCCCGCCGGCCAGCAACAACGAACCCCGAGGCACTTCGGGCGGACGAGGATGCGCCGAGGGAAACTCCGGTCCCTCCCGAGCGCGGACAGCACGCCCCAATTGCACGAGGTCGGCCATGGCTTCCGCAGGGAGCATCTGCACACTGGCGGGCCGATGCTTCGACGCTGACAGAATCGCCGTGGCATACCCACTTCCCCAGACACGGAAGGTGCGCCCTTGCACGACGATCGCGGTCCCTTCGTCTAAGCCGCCCCCCCAGCATCCCGGGGACTGGGCCAAGGCCTTCAACAAGCGATCGACGCGATTGCGTTGCAGAAAATGCGAATCGACCACCACACCGGGCCACAGATCGAACCCTTTCCGCACACTCGGCGTGAATTGGCCGCGTTCGATGGTTCGGGTGCCGATGACCATCGCGCCGGCCGACGTACCGCCGATCACTCCGCCGCGTTGCAGCAACGCACGCAGTTCGGTTGAAACTGCCGTGCCGGCATAGGTGTCGAGCAACTTCGCTTGATCGCCCCCGGTCAGCCAAACCGCGGTGGCCTGCTTCAATGCCGCGACGAATTCCGGGGTGTTCGCCCGTTGCCGATCGCGGGTATGCAGCACCGTCAATGCTTCGGGCCGCAACGCTTGCCAGCTGGCAAGTTGCTTCTGAAGTCGCGGAGCATCGTCGGCATCGACCGACGCGGTGGGAATCCAAACGATCTTGGCCTTTGCTCCCCCGGCCAAACGGAAAAATTCCCGGCGAATCGCTTCGGGGATGTCTCCTCCACCGACGAGTACCAACGCCCCGCGTATTTCGCCCGGTAAAGGTGCGTCAGCGAAAGCACTCGTGCCGACGACACCAACACTCAGGCTCCAGCAGATGGCGAAGACAAAACCAGGGCACGCACGCATCCGATGATCGACCTCCGCTCAATAACGAAGCAGGAGTCCCGAAATTCTGCTGATGGATACTATACGAGAGGGCATCGCTCGCTTCTAGCGATGCTGCTGCGAGAGATTTCTGAAACTCTTATCATTTCACCGCTTCTCGTTGTTTGCCCCGATATGCGGGGATATACTGTCATGACATCCCGCAAGCTCTCCAGCAACATCATCCACCCATAGGAGAACGAGAAACGATGAACACCACGATCACCACCCTGATCGCCCTCGTGGCAATGGGACAAGGGGTGCCGAGCAAGTACGATTGGCCGCAATGGCGAGGGCCGAATCGGGACGGCATAAGCCAAGAAGTCGGCTTGCTGAAAAAATGGCCCAAAGAGGGCCCGCCGAAACTGTGGACCGTCAGCGGTCTAGGAGGAGGATATTCCACTCCTTCGGTGGCCGCGGGGCGCATCTTCGGCATGAGCTATCGCGGCAACGACGAGGTCGTTTGGGCATTGTCCGAGAAAGACGGTTCGCCGTTGTGGACCACCAAAATTGCTAGCAAAGGTAAGGTCGGCTACAACGAAGGTTCGCGGTGTACGCCTACGGTCGATGGGGATCGCGTGTATGCCGTGGGCGTCAGTGGGGATCTGGTCTGCTTAGATGTGAACAAGGGCGAGATCCTCTGGTCGAAAAACTATGGGAAAGATTTCGGCGGTCGGATGATGTCCGGCTGGGGATTCAGCGAATCGCCTTTGGTCGACGGCGATTGGTTGATCTGCACTCCCGGCGGCGACAAAGCCGCTTTGGCCGCCTTGGATAAAAAGACCGGCAAGACCATCTGGACGTCCGCGATCGAGAAAGCCGGCGGAGCGGGCTATTCGTCGATCATCAAAACCGAAGTCGGTGGCGTGAAAATGTATGTCACCCTGCTGGGCAAATCGGGGGGCGTCGTCGGAGTGCGCGCGTCCGATGGAAAATATCTGTGGCGCAACACTGCCGTGGTCAACGGCACCGCTAACATCCCAACGGTGGTGGCCAGAGGGGACTACATCCTGTACTCGACCGGCTACGGCGATGGGGGGATGGCCCTGCTGAAGCTGAAAGTCGATGGCGAGAACGTCACGGCTGAGCAAGTCTGGGTCACGAAAGCCAAGGAAATGCAAAGCCATCACGGCGGGTTCGTCGTTGTGGGGGATCACATCTACTTAGGGCGTGGGCACAACAACGGCTTCCCGACCTGCGCCGAATTTCTGACCGGCAAACCCGCCTGGAGGGAAGACCGTGGTCCCGGCACTGGGTCAGGATGCATCGCCTACGCCGATGGCATGCTCTATCTGCGTTACGAAAACGGCGTCGTCGCCCTGATCGAAGCCAACCCGAACGAATACAAACTGGTCAGCACCTTCCGTATTCCCCAACCTAGCGGCAGACCCAGTTGGCCTCATCCAGTGATTGCCAACGGCAGACTCTACCTCCGCGATCAAGACAATCTACACTGCTTCGATCTGCGGCAAGTCAATTGAAGTAGTGGAATGTCGTCGCAGGCTGAGCTACCCCCTCTATCTAGGTTGTCGGGACATCGGGAGCTGACGACGCCAGTCGTCGGGTGTGTTCCCCTCCCGGCAACAGACGTTTGCCAGCACGCCTGAACTCTGGGGACAGACGTTTGCCGGCACGCCTTGAAGCTGACAACGTTAGGTCGGAGCAGGGCGGACGCAGGAAGAATCTTAACGCCCTTCCGCTGCGTCCTGCGAGGCTACAGACGAATCGGCGTTACCGCTGTTTGGATGTCGCCTCCGGTGACGTGGACGGTTCCTTGGGCACCGATGTACACGTTGACTTCGCTACGCACGCCAAATTCCGGCAGATAGATTCCCGGTTCGATCGAAAAGCAGGTCCGCGGCAAAATCCGCCGGGTTTCGTGCGTTTCGAGATTGTCGATGTTGGCACCGTTGCCGTGGGTTTCCTGACCGATCGAATGGCCGGTACGATGGCAAAAGTAGGGTCCATAGCCGGCTTGTTCGATCACCGCTCGCGTCGCTTGATCGACTTGCCAACCTTGCAGCGGTCGTCCCGCAGCAAAGGCGTCCCGCACACAAGCAATCCCCGCGTCGCGTGCCGCGGCAACAATGGCAAAGATGCTCTGATATTTCTCGGGCACCGTGTCGCCCAGATAAAACACCCGCGTCAGATCGCTGTAGACCGCCCGTGGTTGATCGAGTTTGGCCCACAGATCGATCAGCACATAATCCCCCGGCTTCATCGCGGTATCGGTGCTGGCCGAGGGGGCGTAGTGCGGATCGCCGGAATGGGGACCCACACCTACAATCGGCGGATGATCGGTGACCAATCCCGCGTCGCGGAAGTGAGCAAGGATCGCCTGTTGCACTTCGGTTTCGCGTACCGAGCCATGCATTCGGATGCGTTCACGGATGAATTCGCAAGCCACGCGGAAGGCGGCATCGGTCTGCACGGCCGCGGCTTGATGCATCACCCATTGTTCATCGTCCCAACACGCCTCGAAGCGTTGAATCAAATCGCCTGAGGAGACGACTTCGACCCCAAAAGAACGCACCAGTTCGATCGTCCCCGCGTCGACTCGGGAGGTGTACGGATTGGCATTGCGCGGACTGTATTCCATGGCCACCCGTCGACAGCCGTGCAGCAGTTGCCCCACCGTGGCTTCGAGTTCTTGCCAGCGGAGGTAGACTTCGGCCCGCCCCGGCAAAGCGTCCAGTGCGCCGCTTTCGATGCGATGCACCAGTTTGCGCGGTTCCCCTTGAGCCGGTACGAAATAAAACCAGCGCCGGGTGAAATGCCCTTGGTCTAGCCCCAAGACGCGCCGGGCCAAGACGTTCAGTCCGCGGAAATCGTACAAAAGCCAGCCATCGCACCCTTCCTCGACCAAGGCCGACTGCACCGCGGCAAGATCGAACATGACAGCCTTCCTTTCCCCAAACGGCCCATCGGCCAATCCCCCGTTCTCCCGAGCCGATCCAGACTGCACCATGCCATCGAGTGTAGCGCTGGGAGAAGGCAACGTGCGTGGTCTAGCCCCGTTCCCCTCGTCTGGTCCTCCAAACCTAACCCACCGAGGCAGGACCATGCAAAGGCAACGGATCGTTCGACTGACGCAAGCGAAGATTGAGCATCTCAATCCCCACCGCGAACGCCATGGCAAAATAGATGTATCCCTTGTCCAGATGTTGCCCCATCCCCTCGACGACT
>CALEEC010000280.1 GCA_937949245.1 uncultured Gemmataceae bacterium
TTTGCTTGGGACCGTCTTTTATGCTTTCGAGATTCCCGTTCACTTCCACTTTTGACAATCCTCCAGCGACTGGTTATGATGCTAGGGGGGTAGCCAAGATTCGACCGAAGGAGACGGATGATTGCTGTCCGCGATGTGATCCAGGCCATTGCCCGTTCGGCGCAACGCCTTCTGAGTCAATGGAATTCGTCGCCGATCGTGCCGGTGCGTCCGTTGACATCGCGAGCCAATGCCGTTGCCTCGCTCGACTTTCAACCGCTCAAGCGGATGCGGCTTACCCATGAAGTCAGTTGCACCTTATTCGACGAATACGCAGCGCATCGGAAAACCGAACGCGGCGACGAAGAAACCGGTTGGCTGTTGTTGGGGCTGCGCGATGCTCAGGAGGCATTGATCCTCGCTACGCTTCCCGCAGGAGCGAAACGCCATGCCAGTTCAGTGCATGTGCAGTTCAACAGCAGCGCGCAGGCTCTGGCCGGGCGAATTGTTCGGCAAAATAACAAACAGTTGACCTTGCTGGGAGTGGTGCATACGCATCCGGGTTCGTTACGACATCCCAGCGATGCCGACTATCGGGGAGATCACGTTTGGGTGACCCAACTTCGCGGCAAAGAGGGGATCTTCGGCATCGGCACCGCGGATGCTCCCCCTGCTCCGCTGGGGGGAACCGATTGGCGACCCAAGCCCCACATGCAGTGCCTGGGAGAGTTGTGCTTTTCGTGGTACACCTTACGGGAAGGTGACCGCCGCTATCGGCCGATGCCCGTGGAAATTTGCCTCGGCCCCGACTTGGCCGCGCCGCTGCGCCCCGTTTGGCCGGCCATCGAAGCCCATGCCGATCGGCTCGATCGCCTGGCACGCATGCTCAAACTGCGTTTCGAGCCGTTGGCCCCGCAGGCCGACGAATCGGGGATTTTGTCGGTGCAAATTCCGCTCGATGTGCCTGACAGACAGATCCGCGTCTGGCTTCAGGAGGAGGAAGTACGCTACTTTCTGCATCTAGGCGATCAAGTGCTGGCCGTCGATCTCGAAGAAAATCGCGTCGATGTGGGCGTCTACTTGTTGTTGAGCGAATTGGCCAAACGCGCCGACGCCCCTTCCTAGTTCGGTTTGCCCGGCCGGACCAGCAGCGTTGGAACCACCTTGGGACGCTCTCAAGGTTTCACGGCATCGGTAACCCCTATTATTGGGCATCGTTGTCGAAGGTTTGTTCGACCGCAGTAGGAGGCATCTGTCATGGACTTTCGTCCGCTGAATGACATTGAACGTCGCAATCTGATCACGGCTCTACGCGGCAACGCGGAGCATGGCCGAGCGATTCTCATGGACCAACGCGACACGTCGTTCGCCGGGTCCACCGAGGAAGTCACCGATGAGGAAGTGATCAACGCCATCAAGTCGGTGCCCTGCCATTACTAATCCAGCCGATTCTCTCCCGTCGGCCGAACGCAACGCGCACGACGGCAGGCGAGCCGACCTCACCTCGCGGCTCGCCTGCCGCCTGGGTGATTCCGAGAGCTTATGAGGTAGGTTGCTTGGGATGCTGCGTATGGGATTATTCGACTCCGAAGCGGGCAAACGTCGGTTGCTCAGTGTGGAAATTCCTGTCATCGAACGCTACAACCAAGGCCGCGATCCTGCCTTTCGCATTCGCGTCGAGCGTCAGGGCGTTACCCTGGTGCTTCGCTACATATTGAAGCCTGGCCACAACTTGTACTCGCTCGAAACACGCTTGCTCAGTAGCTACCCGACTGTGCCACCGGAAACACGCGTGCTGACCCCTTTGAAACATTGTCCGCACCTGCTGGAAGGCCAAACGCTCTGCATGTGGCGTCAGGGATCGACGCGAGCCACCAGTCGTTGGGATCCCGCGAAATTCACTTGTGTCTTCGCGGTGCAAGCGGCTTGGCGTTGGTTGGCCTGCTACGAAATCTGGCACGAAACCGGCGAGTGGCCGCTCCCCGAAGCCAAATAGGCCCGCAGTGACTGGCTTAGCGCAATGAGCAGTCCCTGTTGCTCGGCGAAAGACGCGGCTACTTGCTGGTCTGTACCACGGCAACGATAATGGCCGCCAGAAGCGTCAGCAATAGCAGGATCGCATACACATAAATGATCGTCCGCAACAGGGAGTAGATTTTTCGCAGACTATCCAATGCATCCATCAGATGAGTGATGTCTTTGCCCTGCGTGGTGACAATCTTGGCAAACGATGCCGCGGCACTGCTGGTCCAAGTGCCCATCGCCAACAGGAGCAGAACCACCATCCCAATGACAATCACCTCGCCGAAAATCTGGGGATGCTTCAACGCATGGAACAGAGCCAACAAAAAGGCGACCAAGTAGAAGCAGCCCAGGAGCAGTTGGAGCAATCCCACGGTACGCATTCCGCGGGATAACTCCGCGATGATTTCGTTTTGACCAGGGGTAAACTCATACGGATCTTGTGGTTCGCTCACGCGTCGACTCCCCTTCGTGCCGGAAGATCGCCTTCGATGGTCACGGCTGCACCGCGGCATTCGACAACCGCGAACGCCTAGCGTTCGGAATGATCGACCACGATGGCTTCGCAACTGCCAAAGTCATTTTCCCTGCGGACAGGTCTAGCGCTGAAATCGCTAGGCGTGGCCCCTTGCTATACGGGTGGGCTCCAGATGCTATGCTCCCCAGTGCCGCGATCGCGGGGCGGCCTACTTTTTGGCCTTGTCGAAAGCCCGCAGGTACGCCCGGGCTAGGCTCTGGTTCGGATACGCGATCTCGTTCCCCCCGGGCTTCAGAGCTTGTCGGAATAACGCCTCGGCACGCGCGTTGTCTCCTGCCTCCAGAGCAAGGAGTCCCTGCTGCGTCCGATAGTCGATCTCGGTCATCGCTCGGGCACGCTGGAGGAACTGTTCGGTCAACACCGTCTGCGTCACGATATCGACCAAATTCCGCCGCAACGGATCGGGTTCGAGCCAAACCGACAGATTGGCTAAGATCTGTTCTCGAATCGAAATTTTGATCGACGACGGAAAATCGCGTTCGGGCGGCAGCCACGGGCCGCCCATCTGCTGCAGCGTTTGAGCCGCAGCGTCATAATTCCCCCCCGTCAGTTCGACCATCAATTTGACGCGCAAATACTGCGAATATACCGGGTTGGTAGGGTCGTTGGCCAACTGTTTGAGCAAATTGGCAGCCTCGGTTTCCAGTTGTTGCAGCAACTGGGCCGCCTCTTCGGTTCGCCCGGCGTACAGATTCAGGTGGATTAGGAACAACAAACCGCTGAACTGCAAGTTCGGGTCGGGCAAAGTCGCCCAATCGAGTCGCCGCAGTACGTTCGCTCCCTCTCCAGGCAGCCCGTTGACCGCAGCCAGGTTCGCTTTGAATACTTCGTTCGGGGTGGATTGGTTGAAGTAGCGGTCGCTGAGAGCTTTGACGATCCGCTCCGGTTCGCCCATCACTTCGCCTTGGGGAGAGCGTTTGCCCTTGGCAAACTCGTTGAAGGTCGCCACATACACATCGCGCAGCATTTGCGCGTTGGGAGGGCCAAACACTCCCTGCATCGGGGCTTCGGGAAACAACGCCCACATGACCGTTTGCGCCGATTGGAGAATCGCTTCGCGTTGATCCAGCGGCAGTTCCTCCGGTTCGAGCCGCTCGGCCAAGGCAATCGTCTGCCGAAATGCCTCCAGAGCCAAATCGTACTGCTGGAAGGTCCGCGTCAGATACAGCCCCGTCAGGTTGAAAGCCAATTCCAACCATTGCCGACGCACAATCAATTCATCGCCGTACAGATTCTGTAAGCGACTCATGGCCCGTTGCAGGTTGGCAAGGCTATGCAACAATCGCCAATGGGGCAACCAACTGAAGCGAAATTCCTCGGGAGATTGCGGAGCAGGCGTCGCATTCTGATAAGCCATCGCCAACCAGTAGAACGAATCGGACGATTGCGGCGAGGCTCGCACGCCACGCCGGCCGGCACGAATGGCCAACGTCAATGCTGCGGTCAAGTCTTCGTCTCCCCCGAACAGGCCACGCGGCGGTGGCAGGAAACTCGGAGCCAGCCGCGGCAGTGCCGCTTGGGCCGCGATCCAACGCGACGTGCGACTGAGGTACTCCGTCTGGGTGCGGAGGAACCGTTCGCGATGAAAGGCAAAGTATTTCATCCACAACTCGGCCTCGGTCGCTTCCAACGGCGGAGCTGGGGGAGGCGTCAGATAGCTCAGGTAGAAATCGCGTTTCGGTCCCAGTTCAGGAGGCCAAGTTTCGATATTGGGGCTCACCGTGGCTTTCGCTCCAAAGGCCAAACGGTTCGGTTCCAAACGCAGGCGTTGGCAGGTTTCGCCCCAGTTGGGGAGTGCCTGAGCTTTGGCACGACCGAAAATCAACGATTGGCCATCCATGTACCACATCGGCCAATCGTTCGGATGGTTCCAGAAATAGGCCAGCAACGGCAGAAAATCGTCGGGCTTTTGCTGGGCACGGTCGATGACCACATAACTGATCTGCTGTTCGTCGAGCAATTTTTCTACTTCGCGGACATCGCTGGGCTTGGTGTCTTTGCTGCCCAGCGAGCGGATGCCTTTGGCCATTTCGATGAACGTCTTGGCTTCGGGGGCGTGAAAACTCAATCGCGTGTCAAAGTAATTTCGCACGTCCGGGGCATACCAACCGAGGTAGTTCGCCAAACTCGGACTCAACATGAGCCCCCGCGCCTCGCTGGGCAGCAGTTTCGCCGTGGTCCAGGCTTGCAGTTGCATCGCGGTACGTTCATGGGTAGCCGAAGGTTCAATTTCCCAAGCCACCCGACGAGCGGCCAACGGCTGCCGATAAAACGGATGCAACCACCCTGGCCA
>CALEEC010000281.1 GCA_937949245.1 uncultured Gemmataceae bacterium
CTGAGCGCACCGCGGCAGAAGTTCACTGATGCTAATACCGGGAACACGCGTCGAAATCGACCGGAAGGGGCCGCCGAACGTGGTGTTCGGCTTGGGATCCCAACTTTCGAGTTGGCTAATACCCCCATCGAGCCAGATGAACAGCACTTGTCGATGCTGCTTGGGTTTCTTCGCTGCAGGCTCCGCTGCGTAAGCCGAGATCGTGGTCGATCCTATCGTGGCGGTCAGTGTGGAAGCACAGACCTCCCCAAGCCATTGCCGACGCGACCAGGTATGCTCGCTAGGTATGCACAACGGTGAGCGCAACATAGGGAACGCTCCGACGGTAGGTAGAAATCGGTTGGCACTCCTACTTTAGCGGAAACGCTCCCTCCTTCCCAAGCAAAAACTGGTCATTTCGTGCCCACGAATCTTGATTGGCGTAGCCCCCCTGTGCAGTGCTTGCATGCACCTCCCTGGCCCCCGTCATTTTGTGGCAACCGGGTTGGTGTAGTCCCCCTGCATGAAGCCCGAGTTTTCGGGAGCCTGATAGCGAATGTCGAGATCCGGCGTTTCGAGCCGTTTGCCTCCCTGAATTCGCGACTCCAGCAGCCAATCGAGAACCCCGGTGGTCAACACGTTGCGTTCGATCGGATACGGTGGCTTCCCCGTCAGGAGAAAAGTTTCGACATGCTGGCTGAGGGCTTCCAAAAATGCTGCCCCAGGAGGTGGAGGGAGATAAAAGAGGGTGGAAACTGGCTTGGGTTGCCCGGCGATCCGCCCCGCGAACGTGGTGTCGTCGATATGACCGCTAATCACCAAGACGGCAGCGCGGAAACCATCGCGGTATTCGATCAGAAAAGCGACGGGACTGCGAGTGAACTGGCTGGACGCCAAAGGCGAGGGGCGAAAATGTCGGCAATTTTCGCGGATGTCCCCCACGTTGCGTGTCGGAGTACGTCCCACGGCATGTTCCAATAATTCCCACGACCACAAGCCGGCGTCCCCCGCTCTCCAGACGGCATCGCCTTCCAGGCAAGTGACGGCCTTCACGCCGACCTCGCCCCCGGCTCGGCGTTCGACCATACATTGCAACGCTTCCAACGAATGGATGCCGAAAATCTCCAACTCTCCCCGCGAAGCTACCAACGCTTCCGTGAGCTTGCATCCTAACGGCAATTCGAGTTCGGGTTTCCGCCAAGTGACGGGTAAGCTCGAACCTGCGTACAAGGGAAATCCCATTTTCTTCGCCGTGGCCGCCATCGCAAAACCATGGTGGCGGTCATACGAGAGATGTTTGTCATTGAACACCGGCACCACTTTGCCGGTTTGCTGGAAGACCTTGACGATCTCCTGAAACATCGCATACCGCGGATACAGTTTCTGACCTTTGGCATTGTACGGGTAATCGCCATGCTCGCCGATCAACAAGACTCCATCAACTGCCAGTTGACCGGTTCCCAAGGTTAATGCGTCGGCAATGGATTTACTGAGACGCACCTGATGTTTCTCGGCCAACTCCCGCGATAGATCATTGGCCTTCACCTGCTCCACATACATCGAGGCAATGCCGATGTCGGGGAAATGGTAGGTGTCCCCCTTCAGATAACCATTGAAGAATCGACCACAAATGTGATAAGCATGCGAGAGATAATAGTATATCGTAGTTATGACAGCGACCTTCTTGGTCGGTGGCTGCGAGCGTTTGGGGGGGATCAGCCGAGGATGATTAGCTGGAACCGCTGGATCGGTCCACGAGGACAACGCCGCGACGGAACTCCCGAGCAAAAACTGACGCCGATTGCCTGAAGCGAGCATGGTAAGAATCCCCAACGTACCCAAAGAAAACCTGCCGGCAGAATCACTCACCGACAGGCTTCAGCTTAACCGTGGGGCTCGCGGAAGTCAGTTTTTCTTTCCGCCCAAGGCTTTCGCGACATCGCCGGCGGTACGGGACAGCATCTTGTTTTTGTCTTTTTCGGCTTCCTGAATTTTCTTCAAGGTTCCCACAGCGGATCGGGCAGTGTCGCCCAAACCGACCAGACTGCGCATAGCTGCCGTGCGAACTTTGGCCTCTTCTTTGTCGTTTTTGATGATGGTCATCAAGGCATCGAAAACTGCCTTCGCGTCAGGAGGATCGACCTTGCCGATCGCTCCAGCAGCAGCACGACGCACTTCGGAGTCTTTGTCTTTCAGTGCCGCCATCATGTCCGGGATGGCTTCCTTGGTCAGAGACGCCCGCAACGACCCGAGCCGCCCCAACTCGTCCAGTGCCTTGGCGCGGACCTTTGCATCTTTCGATTCCCGCAAATCTTTGATGTAGCCGTTCGCCTCTTCTTTGGGACTTTGAGCCTCCAAAGCAACGGCACCTCCAAGCAAACACACGATGCCAAACACCAACGCCCGATACCACCTGGGATGCTGCATAGTAGACACCTTTCTTTTCGGGAATTGAGGACTACCGATTGCAGAAGGGTACTGCTATCCTACCGAATTAGTGGCGGATGGAAATCGACTAGTTCCCGAATCTTCGACATTTCATCGGCTGGAACGGAGCAGGCATGGACTTTCTGGCCCATCGGCGTGAAAAAATCACCGCAGCGATCGTCGAGCGGAATCTATCCGCCTTATTGGTGTCGAACCCGATTCACGTCACCTACCTCACTGGATTCACGGGAGACAGTAGCTACCTGTTGGTTTTGCCGCAACGCCTGATTTTGATTTCGGATGATCGCTTCCGGGTGCAGATTGCCGAAGAGTGTCCGCAGTTGGAGACAGTGATTCGCCCCCATTCCAAGACAACGGCGCAGGCGGTTGCCGAGACGATCCACTCGCTGGCACTACGCGATGTCGGCGTTGAAGCACGGCATTTGTGTTTGGCCGAGTTCGAGTATCTGCGCGAGCAAATGCCCAGCGTCAACCTCGTACCGCAGTCGGCCATGGTCGAGACACTGCGTCGGATCAAAGATGAAGGGGAAATCGACGCGATTCGCCAAGCGATCCGCATAGCCGAAAAAACCTACCAAGCCGTCACGGCATTGATGACCGAAGAAGATACCGAGAAAGAAGTTGCAACGGCCATCGAAAACTACGTTCGTCGTCTGGGAGGACGCGGGAGTGCGTTTACGCCGATTGTCGCGGTGGGAGCGCATTCGGCACTTCCTCACGCGCCGCCGGGCGATCTGCCTCTGAAGACCGCACCATTTCTGTTGCTCGATTGGGGCGCCAAAGGGCCGACCGGCTATCATTCCGATCTAACGCGGATGCTCTTTTCTCCCGCCGGTGGGAGTTGGCCACGCTCCGAACGCGCGCAAGTTGAAAACCGCCTACGGAAGTTGTATACCACGGTTCGAGAGGCTCAAGCGAAGGCCATCTCCATGCTTCGACCAGGAGTCGCTTGCCGCGATGTTGATCGCGCCGCTCGGGCAGTTCTGGAACAAGCGGGATTGAACTCGTATTTCACGCATGGTCTGGGTCACGGTTTGGGGTTACAGATCCACGAAGGACCGTTTTTGCGAGAAAATACGACAGACGTCCTCGAAGCTCATATGATTGTGACCATCGAACCAGGAGTGTACTTTCCCGATTTCGCGGGTATACGCGTGGAGGACGATGTGTGGATCACGCCCGATGGTCCGCAACTGCTGACCAGTCTCCCCCGCGAATGGGAGGATTTTTGGCCTTCGCTACCTGATTGAGTCGGCCCCAACTCCAAGGGACCGGTTCGCCCGCCCAGAGATCCAGCGAAGAGATGGAGAAGACAGGCTTCAGCAAAGGGGAAGACGTGGCCCAATCCGACGATCGCTCACCGGGTCCGTTCAATGTGCGGACGATTCATTACCTCGTTCGATTGATGCGCAAGTATGATCTAGGACAAATTGATTTGCAAGAGGGAGAACGCCGTATCCGTTTACGCCGCGGGGCGGTGGTAGCCACGGCCACACCCACGGTTGGAGTGGGCATCCCCGCGATGATCCCTCCCCCATCCACGCCTCCAGCGGCAAGCCCTCCGCCTCCGCCTGCAGAACCTCCCAAACCGTCGCGGCCGTTGGTCGAGATCAAAAGTCCCATCGTCGGCACCTTTTATGCCAAGCCCGCGCCGGACAAAGAAGACTACGTCCGTATCGGCTCCAAGGTGACGCCCGATACCATCGTCTGCAAAGTGGAAGCCATGAAGATTTTCAACGACATCAAGGCCGAGACGACGGGAACGATTGTCGAAATCTTGGTCAAGAACGGTCAACCTGTGGAATACGATACCGTTCTGTTCCGCGTCGATCCCAACCTTTGATTGTCCGATTGAGGCCGGCCGAAGATGTTTCAACGTATTTTGGTTGCGAACCGAGGCGAAATTGCTCTGCGGGTGATTCGCGCTTGCCGCGATCTGGGGATTGAAGTCGTCACGGTTTATTCGCAAGCCGACCGAGATGCCGCGTATCTGAAACTGGCCGACGAAGCCATCTGCATCGGCCCCGCCCCGGCAACGGAATCGTATCTGAAGATCGATCGCCTGATTGCCGCAGCGGAAGTGTCCAACGTCGATGCCATTCACCCCGGCTATGGTTTCCTTTCGGAAAACGCTCGCTTTGCCGAAGTGTGCCGGACGTGCAACATCGAATTCATCGGCCCGCCACACGAGGCGATGAATCGGCTAGGGAACAAAAATTCGGCACGCCAGTTGGCTATGGAAGCTCATGTGCCCGTGGTGCCGGGTTCGGGAGGACTAATCACCTCGGAGGCCGAGGCGCTTTCGTTTGCC
>CALEEC010000282.1 GCA_937949245.1 uncultured Gemmataceae bacterium
ATCGGGACGCCAGGTGAAAAAATGGCGCTTCCCCGGACATTGTCCGTCGCTGCGCTTTACCCCCGATTCTCGGCATCTGATTGTCATGACCGGCAACGGTGCCCTGGCCGTGCTAAGGACGGAGGCATTGCCCTGAACGCAGCTGCTCGGACCGACCGACGTTCGATCAGCCCAACAGCGACAGCAAGCGAACTCCCACCGAAACTAACACGAACAGTACCAAAATTTGGATGGCCAAACGAAGCGTCTCGCTGCTACTGCGGCGAGCCAACAGACGCTCCAACTCGTGCTGATCCCCCGATTCGATGGCCACTTGCAGGGCGCGTTCGTATCGGCTTTCAGGATAATCGAGGGTTTGTTCTTCGGTGAGATAGCCTTCCATCGCTTCGGGAGACAGACTAGGTAGCACGACCAGATCGAAGGCCAATTCGTTGCAAAACGCGAAGGTGGCCGGCCAGCGTTCACGGCGGGTGCTATCGGGGAGCAATTGCCAAATGTCGGACAAGAGTTTCGGTTGAGGTTCAGGGCGTTGCAGGGCGATGCGGGAATGATCGACCAGAGCTTGGGTCGCGCCGTACAGCAAGGGACCGTCGCCTTGCTGGGTGATGCGTTGCAGTTGCTCGACGGTTCGCGGCGGCAGCGGCTCTTCGGGCCAATAGACCACCTCCAACGGGGTTTTGGTGTCCCATTGCGGCGGGAATCGCTGGGCGATGGCAAATGGATCGCCCAGATGGCGGTACAACTGCTCATGCATCAGGCGAAAGTGGAAGCGCAAACTTGAGCCATCGTGATCGCGGACGTGGACGATGGCCACTTGATCGGCGGCAAACGGCAAAGCCAACAGGGCTTCGGGACAAGCCACATTGGCGGTACGGTCGCCGAACCCCAAAGCGATCCGCTCGAATTCACGATCCCACGCCTCGCGGCAATTGCTCGACCGCAAGCGGATGACAATTTCTGGGCCAAGCCGATCGACGATCGCTTGCGCCAGTTCCAGGGGAGGGAGCGAAGCCACCGCAGCTATGCCTTTCTGCCAACAGAACTACCTCATTCCTCCGCGGCCGATGCTTGTGGGGAACCCTCGGAGCTAGGGGTCCTGCTCACTTCAGCATATTCCCCCCCGGTAGCGCTTGGCAATGCGAGTCGATACGAGGTATAATCACAGCAGGTGAACTCACGTTGGTCCAACGCCTAGGGCAAAGGCGATGCCACTGAGCGAGGTTGGTCATGGCAGCTCCGAAAAAACGTCCCCATTCTGCCACCGGTTCGGCCGAACCGCTGAGCGTGCCTCATTTAGCCGAAGTGAGCCAACTCGATTTTGAATTGGCTTTCTTCGGCGGAATCCTCGAACGGCACCCCAATTATGTGGACGTACTACGCGTCCACGCCAACAATCTCAGCCAGAAACGACGTTATGCCGAGGGACTGATCATCGACAAACGCCTTGTCATGCTTCGTCCCCATGATCCGCTGGCGCACTACAACTTGGCCTGCTCCTACGCCCTGATGAAGCAGAACGACCTCGCCTTAGCGACGCTGCGTCGAGCGGTCGAGATCGGCTACCGCGATTTTCGCTACATCGAGCAAGATCACGACCTGGACGGCATTCGCAAAGATCCGCGGTTTCGGCAACTGATCCAGGAATATCAAGGACGGTGACGGGAACATCGTGAAGACCGCCCAGGTCGATGGCTCGCTTCTGGTACACGTTCAGACAAGGATTTGGTGATGGCGCAAATCGTCGAGGCTGTAGCGTGTACCGTCTGTGGATGTGTCTGCGACGATTTGCGGCTGACCGTCGACGCAGGGCGGATCGTGCGTGCCGAGCGAGCTTGTACCTTGGCCGAACCGTGGTTTCTGGCTCAGAACACCCAACATCGGCCGGAGGTGCAGATCCACGGCCGAGCCGCTACTTTGGCCGATGGCGTACGTCGAGCTGCGGACATTTTGCGAGCGGCTCGGTCCCCGTTGATCTACGGCTTATCTCGCAGCACCACCGACGGCCAACGGGCCGCGATCGCTTTGGCCGAGCAAATCGGTGCCGTCATCGACACCACGGCTGCGACCGGTCATGCGGCATCGCTGTTGGCGGTGCAACAGGTGGGCGAATCGACCTGTAGCTTGGGCGAAGTCAAGAACCGGGCCGATCTGGTCATTTACTGGGCGTCCGATCCGATGACGACGCATCCCCGGCACGCCGAACGCTATGCCGTCGAACCCGTTGGCATGTTTCTCCCGCACGGACGCCGGGATCGTACCGTCGTCGTGGTCGATCAACGGCCCACCGTCAGTAGCACGTTGTTGGCCGATCAATTCCTCCCGGTCGAAGCTGGCAAAGATTGGGAAGCATTGTGGACCCTGCGGATGCTGCTGCGCGGCATGGAACCGACCAAAGGAAGCGAGAGCGGCGCACCGCTCGACGGTTTGCGGGCGTTGGCCCAGCGGATGCGTGCCAGTCGTTTCGGCGTGATTTTTTTCGGCGTGGGACTGACCCGTGGCGGGCTGGGGCATCGCAACGTCGAAGCCCTGCTGCAATTGGTGACCGACCTGAACGACGGCCGACGTTTCTACGCGCGGCGCATGCGCCGTTGGGGCGACGTGGCCGGGGCAGACAGCGTCTTGACTTGGCAGACGGGCTATCCCTTCGCGGTGCAGTTCGCGGCCGGTTATCCACGCTATAACCCCGGCGAATTCTCCGGCCCTGAGATGCTCGCACGGGGGGAAGTCGATGCCTGTTTGCTGGTAGGCAGCGAAACCATCACCGATTTCCCGCCCCAAGCAATCGACCAATTACGGCGTATCCCGGTTATCGTTCTCGAATCGCCGGAAACCGAAACCTGGCTGCCGACCGCCGTGTGGTTCACGACCGCCGTCTACGGCATTCATCGTCCCGGAACGGCCTACCGTATGGACGAAGTTCCCATTCCGTTACGCGTAGTGCTGCCGATCCACTATCCCAGCGATGGCGAAGTGTTAGAACAGATCCGCCTAGCCTGCCAAGAGCAGCCAGCCACCTAAGAGGCAACGTCTCACCTTTCTAGAGACCAACGTCACAATGTCGATCGCTGGCCGCCCCCTCCCGCCGCAAACGGCCCGTCAACGACAGGGCACCGCAGCTTCCAAGGGCAAGCCATGCCACGCGGGTAAGCCATGCTTCGCAGACGAGAAAGGCTTCGCGGGCAAGCCATGCAGCGGAGACTTTGCCGTCGGCAGCGGATCTGCCGCTTCGATTCGATCTCTAGGAAGTAACTTCCGAGAAATTTGGATTTTTCCCCCTACCCTTGGCCAAAAAATCTCATTGATTAGCAAGAATCCCGGAGGATCGTGTCCGATTCTGGACGACTCGATCAAGTTGGTCGGGATTTAGTGATCTGCCTGAAGGACGGCTCGATTGTGGTCGGCACGTTTGCAAAGGAGCTCGATTGTCTGCACTCCCGTTATCCTCAGCCACGCCAACTGCAACGACTTCACTTACTTCGTGGTATAGCCGGCTACCTCGCTGGATGCGAGCAGGCCCGTTTTTGAGCATGCATTTGGCTTGTGTGTCGGTCTTCTTCGTCGAGACGACTACGACCGCGTTGCTTTTGTGTGCCGTCCTTTATGTGGTGCGGATGTTTGGCATCACGGGCGGCTACCATCGTTATTTCTCGCATCGATCGTACAAGACCAGCCGATGGTTCCAATTTTGTTTGGCTTGGTTGGGCTGTAGTGCGATGCAAAAAGGCCCGCTCTGGTGGGCAGCGCATCATCGGCATCACCACAAATATTCCGATACCGAGGAAGACACCCATTCGCCGATCACCGGAACCATCTGGTGGTCTCACGTCGGATGGATCTTGTCCCCGAAGTATCAGCAATATAATCCCGAAGCCATCAAAGACTTCGCCAAGTATCCCGAACTACGGTGGTTGGATCGTAACCACTGGATCCCGGGGCTGTGCCTTGCCGGCTTGTGCTATGCCATCGATGGGTTTAGCGGCATAGCGTGGGGCTTTTTTGTGTCGACGGTGCTGTTGTATCACGGCACGTTCTTGGTCAACTCCGCTTGCCACTTGTTTGGCTCGCGGCGCTACAACACCACCGATCAGAGCCGAAACAACGCCCTAGTCGCGATCCTCACGCTGGGCGAAGGTTGGCACAATAATCACCACAAATATCAAAGCTCCACGAACCAGGGCTTTTATTGGTGGGAGATCGACATTGCCTACTACACCTTGCGCGTGCTGGGACTGTTCGGCTTGGTCTGGGGCTTCCGTCTGCCGCCGTTGGAGAAACTGGCAACTCACGACGGCCCGGTAGCCACACTCTCCGAAGAGGAGATTGCCGCGACCACGGTTCCGCCGATTGCTGTGGAATTAGCCCCCGCGAGCTTGCCTTCGCCCAATACGCTAGCCTGAATGCTGACTTTCCTTGAAGGGGGCAGCGTCTCTAAACTGATCATCGGGCAAAACCACCGTCGAAGTTTTGCCCGATGCTTTTCGTTGGGTTCCGACAAGAACAGGAGTCTCTCCCATGCGTTGGAGCGGAAGTGTTTTAGCGTTGCTCTGCTGGCTGAGTACATCGACCGTAGGTTTGGCCCAAGACAAGAAGACCAGCGAGTTCAGCCGAACGACGATCGATCTGGGGGTCGTGGTCAGTGACATCGAAAAGTCAGTGAAATTCTATACCGAAGCGGCCGGCTTCCAGGAAATTCAAGGCTTCAACGTCCCCGGCGATTTTGCCAAAGAGGTCGGGCTGACCGACGGCAAACCTTTGAAAGTCCGTGTGTTGGTTCTCGGCGATGAGCCGACCGCGACGAAGTTGAAGTTGATCCAGTTCCCCGACTCGAAAGCCAAGAAAAACGATTCCACCTACATCGATTCGGAATACGGCTTCCGTTACCTGACGATTTTCGTAACCGACACGAACGCGACATTGGCTCGCCTGCAAAAAGCCGGTGTCAAACCGATCGCCCAGGGTACCAAGCAACTTCCCGAAGGACTGCCTCGCGATCTGTATCTGACCATCGTTCGCGATCCCGACGGCAACTTGGTCGAGTTTGTCGGCCCGAAAAAATAACCCCCGCTTGCAAGTAGCGACGGCAAAACAGCAGTCGCCGTTTCGAGAATAGTTGCAACGGTGGAACATCCGTTGCGGTTGCGGGAACTAGCGACCGTGGCAATCAGCCACGCTCTGACAGATTGATGGGCGGTGGAACATCCGTCGCGGTTGCGGGATGTAGCGACGGTGGTAAGCCGCCCTCTCGAAAGCGGCACTGCGGCGAAGAAAGAACAACGGCGAGCGTGCCTTGCGAAAGGACACGCCCGCCCCCCGGGAGCATAACGGGGCCGGGCTTGCGTTCGCGTTCAGTCGCCGTTGCTGGAGAGCGCTTCCACGCCGAAGCCGACATGCCGCCGACGCCGGGTCGCGTGAAACTCGTGTCGGTTGACGTCCAACTGCCGCAACGCCCAGTCCCAATTCCACGTCTGGCTATCCATGTAGTGCATGATCAGCAGATTTTTCAGTTCCTCGATCTCGGCAAAGCTATAGCCATCGGTCGAGGCAACTACCGTATCGAGGTCCAGAGCTTGGCGAATGTCCGGGTGCCAGCGTTCGACGAGTTTGCGGCGTAATTCGGCGTCGGGCGGTTGAAAGTGCAACACGACGTCGATGCGTCCGGGGCGTTTGAAGGCACGATCGATCAGGTCGAGCGAGCAATTGGTCGTGAACACAAACACCACCCCCTCGGCGACGGTGATGCCATCTAGAGCGCTCAGAAAGACGCTTTGATCCTCGGTTTCGTGAACCGTCTCGCGATCGCGCAACGCCAGGTCCATGTCATCGAAAAAGATAATGCCCCGCTTATTGACGGTGAAAAGTTCTTCGATGCTATCGGTGACTCGGGCATGCCGATAGGCATCGGGCGTGACCAAACGCCATTCCCAGCCGCGGCGTCGGCATTCTTGCCAAATCCAACGACAGGCCGACGTTTTGCCGTTGCCCGGTGGTCCCATCAACAAGATGCCCCGCTTCGCTCGCCCGCCGTAGGCTTTGATCCGATACAGGTTCGAGCGTTGCAAGTAACCGATGGTGTTCTGCCATAAGAGGTTCAGTTGTTCCTCAGGCATCACCGGAGGGGGCGTGGCCGGGAACGCTTCCCGCCGTCGGCGTAGGGCGATGCGATACAATCGCTGGTAGTGTTTCTGATCGAACGCGACAAAATCGAAGCCCCAAGGATTCTGATCGGAGTCAAAACTGAAACGCACGCGGGCAAAGCGGATGCCCTCGATTTCGTAGACGCGAAACCCCAACTGGATGCCCGGATAAACCCGGCGGTTGTCCGGGTCCCAATCGCG
>CALEEC010000283.1 GCA_937949245.1 uncultured Gemmataceae bacterium
TGGAAGACCCAGAGCGGAATCTGCCGATCAACTTTGCGAATCAGAAATCTACTGTAAGAAGTTTCTCGACGATCAACAAGCGTCTGACAATGGCGGAAATCAGGCGTCCAGGTCGATCCGAAATTCCTATCATGGAGGGTAACGTTGACTGGCTCTCCGAGATTTGCTAACACTCGACGTTCCTTCAAACCGGCAGGAGAAAATGGTCATGTTGCCGTTACAGTCCTTAGTGGCGTCTGGGACCAAGTTGTGGCTCGATTCGATTGATCCCGACGAAGTGACCCGCAATTTGCAATGGGGAGCTACCGGCGCAACCTCTAATCCGATCATCGTAGCCGATCTGATTCAATCGGGCCGATTTGACGATGATTTACTGAAATTGATCCACGAAGGACATTCCGATGAAGCCATTGCCTGGGCTTTGACCGATCAGTTAGTCCACAACGCTCAAGCCGCTTTCTTGCCTATCTGGGAACGGACCAAAGGAGATGATGGCTACGTCAGTTTTGAACTGGACCCGTTATTGGAAGACCCAGAGCGGAATCTGCCGATCGCGGAGCGCATCGAGCAATACATTGCCTCGGGGAGGAAATGGGCCGAGGGGCATCTGAATCGGATGATCAAAGTGCCGGCCACCGAAGCGGGACTGGGATCGCTCGAAGAGTTGGCCGCGGCAGGGGTGTCCTTGAATGTCACCTTGATTTTCAGCGAACGGCAATACCTCGCCGCTCGAGAGGCGTGTTGGCGGGGTGCCCAACGCCGTAAGTCGCTCGACAAGTTCAAATCGGTCTACAGCATCTTCGTTAGTCGGTTGGATGTCTACACCGAGAAACACGTTCCGACACTGATTCCCGAAGCCCAAGGCATGGTAGGCATCGTCAATGCCAAACGCCTGTGGAAACTGAATCGCGACTTCTGGGCGGCGCAGCAACTTCCGCTGAAGCAGGAAATCATCTTCGCCAGCACCGGTACGAAAAAGCCGACCGATGTTCCGTGGAAGTATGTGGAAGCCTTTGCTGGTTCCGACATTGAAACCAATCCTCCCGCCACCAATGCTGCCGTCAATGCCAGCGGTCGCATGTTCACGCGACGTATCGACGAGCTGCCCAGTCCCGAAATCTTGGCCGACATCGATGCCAAGGTGGATATGCAGAAACTCGAAGAAGTGCTCATGCGGGAAGGGATTGCCAAGTTTGCCGATCCTCAAAAGGCGCTGTTGGCATTGATCGCCAAGAAGCGAGCTGCCCTGCCGTTGGCCGGCGTTCGTTAGTCGCCAACGCGAGCAGCAGATTGCTGATCGACAAGAGTCCACGAGTGGGAATCACGGCCACTCGTGGCTTGCCTCCATCCATCACCGCGAGGAAGGTGGCGAAGAAGGTTGTTGTGGGCGTTCAGGGATGGTGCGTAGCAGGGTGGTGCTGCGAACGATACGATCGACCTCGGTTCGCAAAGCGTCACGTTCTTCGGTGGGGAAGCGAGCCGCAAAGAGCGCCCCACCTTCCGGTTGCGTCAACACATAATATTCCAGCAACGCCCGTTTGCCGTTGAGTTCCACATCAAAGGCGAATCGCTCAGTCTTCGGTTGATCCATGACGCGGTGGACAGGGGAATAGCCGTGGAACTTGGCCTGTTTCTGCGTCAGAAATGTCTGCGATTCGTTCATATACTGTTGTGCCGTCGGAGTCTTGGCGCGACTTTCGAGGGTGATCAGCACACTTCCCCCATGGGAACCTTCTAGCGTCAGTTGATGCCCTTGCACTGCGTTGACTCGCCAACGACGGGGAAAGAGGAAACGAATGCCCAGGTCTGGGTCGTCGTACAACAGTTGAGTGTTCTGGGCGTCGGGCTGTAACTTGAGCGTGGCGATGGCCGCATCTTCCAATTCAGCGACACGCACATTCTTTTGCCGAGTGAGAGTGAATTTCCCTTCAACACGCCCCGCGGTTCGGCCATCTTTGTCCAGCAACAAAGACTCCCCCAATAACGAGATGTAACTGATGTGATGGGATTGCAGGTCGAAATACAGAGTGCCATTGATCCGCTGTTGATTCGGTCCATCTTCGTTGATGCCGCGGAGCGTGCCTTGAAAGCCGATGCGGGCGTGAGGGCGATTGGACAAAGTGGTGATTTGCTCCAATTTGCATTCGATCGATCCCTCATCGATTTTTTCGATGTCCGTCAATTCGCGGATAGCTTCGGAACTGGCTTGCCAACGATCTCCAGGGCGTACGGGTTGGCGCGGCAGAAGCCCCGTCAGCGTTGGCGTGAAAACATCGGTACGAATGACATCGATTTCGCCCCAAGTGAGTGGCCCATCAGGAGAAAAGGAGACTTTCGCGGTGCCGTTCCGCAGGATGACCATGCGTCGGACATCCGGGCGAACGGTCGACTCTTGTTTTTGAGTTCCCATCATCCTTGAGAAATCGACACGGCGATACAGTCTGAGCGTTTTTTGATCGAGACCTGGTTCCTGCGACTCCAGAATCCGTTCCTCATATTCGATGTGGCTCTCGCCACGCAGTTCCACGGTCATCGCCGGTTGTTGCTCGGTGGCAGGCACATGGAGTTTCCCCGTCAGTTCAACGCGGTTATGAACTCGATAGATCTGCCCAGGGGAGATGGTTTCTTCGATGCGGATCGCCGTTGCGGATTGAGCGAATGCCAAGGTGACATCGCACAGGAGTAGCCAACTTATTGCGTACCAAACTGTTCGCATGATTCGGGTACTCCCTAGTAAATCCCTTCTGCCCGATAGTCCATCCAAACCAAGATCTACGTCTACGTTCGATGGACAATCAATTTTATCCCGTTTGTGAGGAAAACTTTGAGGGAACCGACCTCGTTCGGTCGGATTTCAAGATGGTCCTGGTCATCTTTGCAGGTTGGGGGACTCAGGAAAGTTCTTTCGATAGTTCTGAGGCGTACCATTTCTCGAGCAGCGACTTGCAAAATTGAACATCAAGAGTGTAAATCTGTCTACAATTGCTATTCCAACGTGCAATTCTGGCAGAAGTAGCAGAAGAGAGGCAAGAAAAAGAAAGGTCAGAAGTCAAGGATATGTAAAGGATTGTGACAAAGGATTATCGATTGGACCGCATGCAAATTAAATTACAGGTGATATGGCACGAAATGTGCTGTGATAAAGGTTGCTGTGGTCTCAGCCCCCTGTTCAAGTCAAGT
>CALEEC010000284.1 GCA_937949245.1 uncultured Gemmataceae bacterium
GCAGGTTCGGGCTTGGGCGCAGAAGCTCAGCCCTGCCGAGCGACGCAGCCGCTTCGACAAAGTCATCGGCTCAATGGAAGAGACGACCACCGGCGTCATCCGTCTGCGGGCGATGGAGAAAGACGGAGTGCTGAAATTCCCCGTCATCGCGGTCAACGACGCGGCGACCAAACATATGTTTGACAACCGCTACGGCACTGGTCAGAGCACCATCGACGGCATCGTGCGTGCGACCAACATGCTCATCGCGGGCAAGCAGATCGTCGTATGTGGCTACGGCTGGTGTGGCAAGGGGGTGGCCCTGCGTGCCCGGGGCTTGGGCGGACATGTCACCATCGTGGAAGTCGATCCGATTCGCGCTCTGGAAGCCGCCATGGACGGCTTCGCAGTCGCGCCGATCGCGGAAGCGGCCAAAATCGGCGATGTCTTCATCACCGTCACCGGCAACAAGCACATCATCCGCCGCGAACACTTCCTGCAAATGAAAGACGGAGCGATCGTGTGCAACAGCGGCCACTTCGACGTGGAACTCGAATTGCCGGCCCTGAAGGAAGAATCGGTCAGCATCACTCCCGACGTGCGGCCGCAGGTCGATGAATTCAGGCTGAAAAACGGCCGACGCATTTTCGTGCTGGGCCAAGGGCGTTTGGTCAACCTCGCCATGGCCGAAGGACATCCGCCTAGCGTCATGGACATGAGCTTCGCTACCCAAGCGTTGGCCACCGAATACTGCATCATCAACAAAGGCAAACTGAGCCCTGCGGTGCATCCGGTGCCGAAAGAAGTCGAGGAATACGTCGCCCGAGAAAAGCTCGCTTCCATGGGCATTCGGATCGACGCGCTCACGGCCGATCAGGCCGCTTATCTCAGCGGTTGGGAACACGGCACCTGAGCGGCGCTTCTCCGTTTGACGTTCCCCTTGAGCTTGAAAGGCGTGCGTAGGTTTGCGTAGGTTGCGGGTCGCCTCGGTCGAGTCGCTAGGGCGGCCCGACCGCAGATGCCCCTTCGCGAATACGCCTGCGATGAGCAACACGTCGATTTATGCCAACACCTCCTAGTTATGGTGCCAACGGGGCATGCTCGCCGCGAGGTTCGTTACGACCAGCATGAGGCAATGATGGCTTTGAAAATTGAAGATTACGCCTTGATCGGCGATTGTCAGACGGCCGCCTTGGTTGGACGTGACGGTTCGATCGATTGGCTATGCTATCCGCGGTTCGACTCGCCGGCTTGTTTCGCGGCTTTGCTGGGGACGCCGGAGCATGGCCGATGGAAGATCGCTCCCATGGGGCCAGTCCGGCGTTGCAGCCGTAGTTATCGCGGCGAAACGCTGATCCTCGACACCACCTTCAACACCGACGAAGGCACCGTCACCCTCACCGACTGCATGCCGATTCGCACCGGCCAGCCCGACTTGGTACGCCTGGTCCGTGGGGTCCGTGGACGCGTTCGTCTGCGTGCCGAACTGACCATCCGCTTCGATTACGGCAGTATCACGCCGTGGATTCGCCCCGAACCTGGAGGCATCTACGCTATCGGCGGTCCCGATACCATTCATGTGCGTTCCTCGTTCCCGCTGACCATCGAAGGGTGGACGGCCGTGGCCGAATTCGAGGTCGGCAGCGGTGAGGAAGTTTGGTGGGTGATGAACTGGCATCCGTCCCATTTGCCTCCTCCTCCGCCGATTGACGCCTCGGCTGCGGTGCAAGCCGCGGTCGAATGGTGGCAAGCCTGGGCGTCGAAATGCGTCTTTCGCGGGCCGTGGCGAGATGCCGTGGTTCGTTCGCTGATCACGCTCAAAGCGTTGACCTACACTCCCACCGGTGGCATCGTCGCGGCTCCGACCACTTCGTTGCCCGAACACCTCGGCGGCACCCGCAATTGGGACTATCGCTACTGCTGGCTACGCGATGCCACTTTCACCTTGGCCGCGTTGATTCAGTCGGGCTACACCGAAGAAGCGGCTGCTTGGCGGGAATGGCTGCTGCGGGCCGTCGCAGGCAAAGGCTCCGAACTGAACATCATGTACGGTTTGGCCGGCGAACGCCGTTTGCCCGAACTGGAACTCCCCTGGCTACCGGGCTACGAAAACTCTCGGCCGGTTCGCATCGGCAACGGGGCCTATCGGCAATTCCAACTCGACGTGTTCGGCGAAGTCATGGACTGCTTGCATCTGTCGCGGCACTACGGGTTGGAAAAGCCCAGCGGAGGGTGGCGGATCGAACAAGAACTGTTGAGCCAACTTGAACAGGTTTGGCAGTTGCCCGATGAAGGCATCTGGGAAGTGCGTGGCCCGCAACGGCATTTTACTCACTCCAAGGTGATGGCCTGGGTCGCTTTCGATCGTGCGATCAAAGACGTAGAACGCTTCGGCTTAAGCGGCCCGGTCGAGCGGTGGAAGCACCTGCGAGAACAACTGCATGCCGAGATCTGCGACCGCGGCTTCAATCCGCGGCGCAATGCCTTCACCCAGTTTTACGGCAGCGACGAAGTGGACGCGGCTTTGCTGGTCATGCCGGCCGTTGGCTTTCTCCCCGTTCACGATCCGCGTATTGTCGGCACCGTGGCCGCCATTGAAACTGATCTGCTTCGCGAGGGGTTCGTCGAACGCTACCGGACTTCCAGCCAAGTCGATGGCCTGCCTCAGGGGGAAGGGGCCTTCCTGCTATGCACGTTTTGGCTGGCCGACACTTACGCCCTAATGGGCCGCATAACCGACGCCCGGCGCTTGTTCGAGCGATTGTTGGCCATCCGCAACGATGTCGGCCTTTTGGCCGAGGAATACGACCCGATCGCCGGCCGACAGTTGGGCAATTTCCCGCAAGCGTTTTCCCACTTGGGCTTGGTCAACACCGCACGCAACTTGTCGCAACGCGAAAAACCCGCTGAAGTTCGCGGTAACGCCTGAACCTGAGGAAGTCTCATGGCACCCCCCTCGACGTCCGAATTCACCTCCCCGAAATTACCCCCCCGTACCGTCGAACGCTGGTTGATGCCGGTGCAACGCTTTCTGCACGTCGAGGCGGCCAGTGGTAGTGTGCTGTTGGCTTGCACGGTCTTGGCTTTGCTGTTGGCCAACTCCACTTGGAGTTACCACTTTGCTGCCCTCTGGAAGACTCCCGTGGCTTTGAGCATTGGCGAATTCACCCTTGCAGGCGACATCGGCCATCTGGTGATCACCGATGGACTGATGACCATTTTTTTCTTCGTGGTCGGCCTGGAAATCAAACGCGAAATCATTTCGGGCGAACTCCGTCACCCCCGCAAAGCCTTGTTACCGGTGGTCGCAGCCTGTGGCGGGGCCATCGTTCCGGCACTGATTTATCTGGCCCTGCAATGGGACCAACCAGGACAGCGTGGCTGGGCCATCCCCATGGCGACCGACATTGCCTTTGTCGTCGGCTTCCTGGCGTTGTTCGGTCCCCGCGTCCCGTTTGGGCTGAAAATTTTCCTGCTGACGTTAGCCATCGTCGACGACTTGATTGCCGTGGGGATTATCGCTTTGGTGTTCACTGACAGCATCGCCGGCAGTTGGTTGATGTTGGCCGGCTTGGGCTTCGTGGGAACGTGGAGTTTGAACCGCATCGGGGTGCGTGCGGTGCCAGCTTACTTCGTGGTCGGGGCCATCATCTGGTTGGCGTTTCTCAAATCGGGCATCCATCCGACCGTCGCCGGCGTGCTGCTGGGGTTGATGACGCCGGCCAGTGCCTGGATCGGCCATGCTACCTTCTTGGAAGTATTCACCCAAAAATGGAATCGTTTACGGAACCACACCCCACCATCCGATTCCGATTCCGAAACGGAATTGCCCATCGATGTCCACTTGCTGCAATTCGCGGCCCGCGAAACCATTTCCCCGCTGCATCGACTGGAAATCGGCTTGCATCCGTGGGTCGCGTTTGGAATCATGCCGTTGTTCGCTTTGGCCAACGCTGGGGTTCAACTCGATCCGTCGGCCATCGGAGAACCGATGGCCCTTGCGGTGGCCTGCGGCTTGGCCCTGGGCAAACCTTTGGGGATTCTGCTGTTCTGCTTCATCGCGGTCCAAAGCGGACTGACCCAACTTCCCGAAGGAGTCACCTGGAAGTTGCTCAGCGCCGGAGCATGCCTGGCTGGCATCGGCTTCACCATGGCCTTGTTCATCAACGGCTTAGCCTTCCCCGGCGACGCTTTCGCTAGCCTGGAAACTGCCGGCAAAATCGGCATTTTGTTCGGTTCGTTGCTCAGTGCCGTCGCAGGATCGGCACTGATGTTCTGGGCCATCCCGCGAACCGCCGCAAGCCCACCGAACGAGGTTTGAACATCCCATCCCCCGGCGAACCTACCGAGCGATGCTGGAGCATCAGGAACCGACGAAGATGCCGAACAGCGTCGGATCGAATTCGCCCTGGTCGAAGCTCTTTTCATCGCCGACGAACGAACCGGTGCGGATGATCCGCACGCCGTTGCTCCCCGGTTCGCCAACAGCGACGCGAATGCCCTCGCGGTTGTTCTGCTCGCCCGCCAAGAAACTGCCCCAAGCGGTCAACGCCCCATCGGGCAGCGTCTGTTCGCCCCGGAAGATCGTGACCACTGGCGCACCGCCGCGCCCCGCGCCGGTGATGACTTCCAAGATGCCATCGCCGTTGAGATCCCCCGCGGCTACGCTCACCCCGCCGCGTAAGGTCATGTCGTAAGCGAAGTAGTTGGCCACCACGCTACGGGTACGCACGTCGAAGATCGTGACCCGCGGCCCGCCGCTATCTCCCGCCCCAACGAGCACTTGGGCGTAGCCGACGTTGCGGAAGTCGCCCAGGTCCAGATACAAGCCGCCGCGGAAACTCTCCTCGAACACCATCAGGCTGAGAATCTCCGCACCGTTGTCGGAACGGAACACTTTCAACCACGGACTCCCCCCGAAACGCGGCACCACGACAATATCGGGCACCCCATCGCCGTTGACATCCCCGACCATGGCCCGTACTCCCCCGAAAAACGAGGCGTCATAGGCCAAAAACGCGAGGCGTTCGCTGCCATCGGGGTTGAACACGCGGACCAACGGCGCTTGCCCTGGTTCGGCCGCAGTCACGGACAGCCCCATCGACAGCGGTCGCAGCGCATTCGGATCCCGCGCTAGCACGGTATGCAGCACCATTCCTGAAGTCGCCGAGACGAACGGTCCCCCTACGCCCAAGCCATTGGGGATGAACTCTGCCGTGAGCGTACGCGTGCCGATGGGAATGAGCGTGGTCGTGATCGTGGCTGCGCCGTTGACCAACTGAGCCGAACCGACTTCCTGGCCGTCGCTCCGCAAGATCACCTGCCCCGCGGGGATCGTCCCTGGATCGGAATCGACGGTCACTTGAAACGTCACCGGTTGGCCGAAGGTCGATGGCTGAGGCGTGCCCCCGCTCAATTCGACGCGTGTCTGTCGGCCCACGGTCAGCGTCACCCGTTGCGTGTCGAACTGCTTGGGCGACGACAACGGCAAAGCATCGCGTGCCACCTGATCGCGCACGCCGATCCGCAACTCGACCGTTCCGACAAAGTCGGTAGCCGGCACCACGTCGACCCGGCCGGTCAGCGGGTCGATGCTGATCGTCACGTTGGCCGGTGGGGTCGTGAGCGTCGGATCATTCGGATCAGCGACGGCATAGGTCAACGGGTCGTTGTCGGTGCTTATCACCGGGATCGTGAACGAAAACGGCGTATTGACCGCCGTTTCTAGCCGAGAAAACGCCCCCAAAAACGGCCGATCGTTGATCGTCGAGGGAACATAGGTGACGTTGAACGTCTCGGGAGCCGACAAGCCCGTGCCGTCGTCCGCTCGCACCGTCAGCGTGGTCGAACCGAGGAATCCGCCGGTCGAAGTGATGCGAAGCACGCCATTGACCGGGTCATCGATAATGCTGGCCGAAGTGATCGTCACCGGCGACAAAGGTTTGCCCGCAGGACCGCTGACCTTGGTACTCATCAACCGGTTGAAGGTGTCGAAACCGGAGGTCAACTGGCCGAAGATCGTGTGATTGAAATTCAGATGCTGCGGCATGCCGGCCAAGGGAACGTCGATGTCGGTAATGAAAAACTGTGAGTTGTTGTTGTCATCCCCCGCGTTCGCGAAAGCTAGCAGTCCCGGACTGTTGAACGTCAGGCCGACGGTGAATTCGTCGTCGAAATCGGGCAAACTCGAATCGCCGGTACCGTCACCGTTCGGGTCCCCCCCTTGAGCGACGAAACCATCCAAGACGCGGTGGAAGGTCAGGCCGTTGTAGAAGCCTTGATTGGTCAGTTCGATGATGCGTTGCGTCGCTAACGGGGCGAGATCCTCGAACAATCGCAAGGTCAGCTTGCCGCTGAACACTTGGTCGCTGGCATCTTTGCCGGTGACTTCGAGTTGCCAAGTTCGGCCGCCGCTAATGACCTGAGCTGATACCGCCGGATTGCTGCTCTCGACGAAATAACTCACTCGCCCGGCCGCCGGCCCGCTCAAGGTCAGCGGCACCAACAACGTCCGATTCAACGGCACCGCGAAATCGTTGATGGCCAACAAATTGGCCGTGGGGACGGCTCGGCTTTCGAATTCTTCGACCCAACAGCGATACTGTGCCCGACGCGCCGACGGTGACGCCGACCACGCGGATCGAAGCGAAGAGGAAACGCGCAGCCCGTTCATGAAGATCGATCCTTATCGTCCCAAAAATCGTGAGAGCCTACCTGTTGGGAGCAAATAAAATATTATGAGTCGATAGAGCCTAGATTATTCATTTTTTCGGCAAGATCCAACGAAAAGCCTTTCTCGTGCGATCTAGCACCTCGCGGTTTGCCGAGGAAATCGTTACAATCGCTGTATTGGCCAGTCCCGGAAGCGAACTTCGCTTGCGGCAGAGGTCCCCAATGTGACGGTTCGTGGGAAAGGGAGACAGGCCCACCAACGCAGTACCACGCCGTCCATGCTTGAAGTGGGCAACCATAACAAATCGTGGAGGAGGTATGCCGACTAAAGCGGGCAGCCAAGCTGCTGTACCGATACCGTCGCAAGGTCGATCGCGCCGTTGGAAGCGGTGGGTGATCGTCGGCTTGGTGTTGCTAGGCGTCGGTTGGGGGGGCCGCAGTGGTTGGACCTGGTGGCAGATGCAGCAAGGCGAGCAAGCGGCCGACCGACGCGACTTTGCCGAAGCACAACGCCGTGCTGAAGCGGTGCTGGTTTGGCGTCCGGGCAATCTCGACGCGATCTTATTGGCCGCTCGCTCGGCACGGCGGGCACACGATTCGGCCCAAGCGCGGCAGTGGCTGGAACGCTACGTCGCGGCCGGAGGGGATCGCTCCTTGCTGATGGAAGAACGCGATTTGGCCCGGATTCAAGTGGGCGAATTAGACCGCGCTGGCCCTTACCTGCAACGTCTGCAACGCGAACCGAACGCCCCCTCGGCCCGTTATCTGGCCGAAGCCCTCAGCCTGGGCGCGATTCAAGCCGGCCGCATCGACTTGGCCACGCTGGCTGCCCAAAAGTGGCTCGACCTGGCTCCCAGCACCGCCGATCGGGTAGAAGCTCATCTAGTTCTCGGCTTAGCGGCCGCCCAACGGTTGCAGCGGGAGGTCACCCTGGAACATTTTCGCCAAGCAGTGACACTGGCCCCCGATGACCCACGCACGCACTTGCGTTTGGGCCAAGCCGTGGTCGATGACGCTCCGCAAGAGGCCGTCCGCTGCTTTGAAACCGTCTTGCGACTACAACCGCAGCACCGCGACGCCCAAATCGGCCTGGCCCGTGCCCGACGCAACCTCGGCGAATTGGAAGCCGCTGCCCAGATCCTTGAGCAAATCCCCACCGGAGATACTCCCGTCCCCGAACTGCTGCTGGAACGCGGGATGTTAGCCCAAGATCAACGGCAACTGGCGGAAGCGGAATCGTGGATACGTCAAGCCGTCGCGGCCGCTCCCCAGCGCCACGACTACCACTATGCGTTGGCGCAAATCCTGCGGCAGTTGGGCAAAACCGACGAAGCAGAGCAGGTTCGCCAACGGGCCGCTGCTTTGGAGCAGAAACGCTTTGGGACGGCAACAACTTCAGGAGAACGTCAACCGTGAAGCGAGTTCGGCTGGGCGTACTGCTGCTGATGCTAAGCGTCGCGGGGTTGGCCGTGTGGTGGGCCAGCACCTCGCAGCGGGTCGCCCCCGACGCCCATACTAACTCCGATTCCGCATCCGTGGTCCACGGCGTTGATGCAACGGTGGCTTCCTCGGCGTCAGCCGATATTTCGCCGCTTGAATTCGAGGACGTGACCTCGCGTACCGGCATTCGCTTTAGCTCACGCAATGGCGAAGAGGCAGAGCATTACAGCATCTTGGAATCGCTCGGTTCGGGGGTAGCGTTGTTCGATTTCGACAACGATGGCCGACTCGATATTTTTGTTGCAGGGGGAGGCTGGTTCGCGGGGCCGACACACCAGACGATTACCGGTCAATACGGCAAATTGTACCGCAACCTCGGCGATTGGAAATTCGTCGATGTCACCGCGGAAGTCGGCCTGGTCGGCGATTTCTACACGCACGGTGCGTTCGTCTGCGATTTCGACCGGGACGGCGATGCCGACCTGCTATTGACCGGTTATACCGGCGTGCGTCTGTTCCGCAATGACACGCAAGCTGATGGTCGGCGTCGTTTTGTGGATGTGACCGCTCGCAGCGGCTTGAGCAGTCATCGTGCCTGGGCTACGGCTGCCGCTTGGGGGGATCTAGACGGTGACGGTTGGCCGGATTTGTATGTGTGCAATTATGTGGACTGGTCATGGACCAACGATCCGTTCTGTCCGCGTGCCGGGGGAATGGGCCGCGATGTCTGCCCCCCGCAGCGGTTGCCTCCACTGCCCGACCGCGTCTATCGCAATCAGGGCGACGGCACCTTCATCGACTGTAGCGAAACCTGGGGGCTACGCCAGGACGGCAAAGGGTTAGGAGTGCTAATGATCGATGTGGATGACGACACCATCCCAGAGATCTACGTTGCCAACGACGGGGGCGACAATTTCCTGTATCGCGTGCGTCGGCAGGCCAACGGTGCCATTCGCTTGGAGGAAATCGGCCTCAGTACGGGCGTGGCTTTGGATGATCGCGGCATATACAACGGCAGCATGGGAGTCGACGCGGCGGATGTCGATGGTTCGGGCCGACCGTCGTTGTGGGTGACGAATTTTCAGAACGAAACGCACGCTTTGTACCTCAACTTGGGGCAGTTGCGTTTCCTGCATCAGACGCGAGCGTTCGGCATATTGGCTTTGGGACAGAATTTGGTGGGCTTCGGCACCGCGTTTCTCGACGCGGACGGCGACGGTTGGGAAGATCTGCTGATCGCGCATGGGCACGTTTTGCGTTATCCGCAGGGGAGCAGTTTGGCCCAGCAGATGGTGCTGCTGCGTAATGAAGCGACCAGTGGCGGTCGGCGTCGCTTTGTCGATTGGAGCCAGCGAGCGGGTGCGGTGTTTGCTCCGCGGCAACGCGGTCGCGGGTTGGCCATCGGCGACTTGGACCAAGATGGCCGAGTCGATGTGGTACTCAATCCTGTGAACGAACCGGTGCAGGTCTGGCGGAATTTGCGGCCGACATCGACGGCCAACACTTTAGGGGTGCTTTTGCAGGGGCAGGATCGGCGTTGTTTGGTTGGGGCCAAGGTCGAATTGCAGTTCACCGATCGAGTGCAGACGCGTTGGGTGAAATCGGGAGCGAGTTATCTTTCGAGCAACGAGGAGTGTCTTCGTTTTGCGTGGCATGGGGCCGATCCGCAAGCGATACGGGTGACCTGGCCGGGCGGACGAATCGAACGCTGGGCATCTCCACGATCTCCAGCGGGTGGCGTACTGCGTCTCCACGAAGGCAGCGGCGAAGCAGTCGAAGCTCCCCACACCCTGAACGGAGGACGTTAGCCCCTATTCGGTTGCTTCCACGGAAGGCTTTAGTCCGCTATTCGGGTGTGATTGTTCCTAGCAGCAATCCTGTCGCCGATCGTCGTCGCGGTTCGCGATGGTCAGGGGGTGTTGCTCTTAGGGGCAAACACGACACGCAAGCCGACGTCTTTGCCGGCGTAGTCCGGCACCTCGGCGCGGCGCGTGGCCGAGCGGCATTCCATTCCCCCACGATCAAACGCTCCGCCACGCATCACCCGTTTCGCACCCGTTGCCGGCCCACGCGGATTCTGCTTCGGACTCTTCTGGTAATATTCCGCATCGTACCAGTCCAAACACCACTCCCAAACGTTGCCGTGCATGTCGTACAGTCCCCAGTCGTTGGCTGCCCGCTGGCCGTTCATTCGCATCGGCCGTTCCGGCTTTTTCGCCTTCACCGACACGGTCCCCTCATAAGGGATGCTTCCGTTGAAGACCGCCTGCTTTTCCGGTGCTAACGTATCACCGTAGCCGAAACGCGTCGTCTTGCCCGTTCGGGACGCGTATTCCCATTCCGCTTCGGTCGGCAAGCGATATTCCCAACCGGCCCGCCGATTCGGTTCGCGTTCGTTCAGTTTCTGGCAAAATCGGTTCGCATCGTGCCAACTGACCGACCAGACCGGCAGTTCGGCATTTTCGACCAACATCGTCCGTAGGCCGGCAGGATTGAAGCCCATCAAGTCATCGAACTGCTTTTGCGTCACTTCCAACTCGGCGAAGTAGATCGGTTCGGTCAATTCGACCTCATGTTGCGGGCATTCGTCGGTTTTACGAAAACTTTCGGTGTCCGGTGCCCCCATCAAAAACTTGCCGGGCGGCAGCAAGATCATCTTCATCCCCAGCGAATTGTCCCACGATTTTTCCAGCACGTTGGCCTTTTGCGGCTCGACGATCAGTAGGTGCCAAACCACGAAGCCGATAATGCCGAGGCTGGCCAAAAACACTAGGCCGAAAAGCATCCGACCCAACAGCGACGATTTCCCCGGGCGTACTCGCGCTTGCAGTTCCGAAGGAGTCGGCGGAGGTAAGCGAAATCGGCTCTCGGTACGCGGTTCGGAAGGCTGAGCCGGCAGCACCAATTGTTGAATGGCCTGTGCGATAGGGACGGTTTGCGGCATCGCTGCGGGCAGAGCAGCGTAGGGAGCCGCGATGCTGACCGGTTCAGCTAAAGGAACCGGCACCGCGACCGGCGCAGGTCCCACGACCAACGTTTCGCGGCAGTACGGTTCCAGCGCGTGCACGAGTTCTTCCGGCGTCTGGTAGCGGTCCTCGGGGCGTTTGGCGAGCATACGGCTGACGATTTCCGGCAGTCCCGGCGGTAAGTCCGGCCGCAGCGTTCGTAGGTCGGGGGGAGGTTCCCGCCAGTGCCGCAGGAGTTTTTCCGTCGTGGTGCCCCCAGGAAAGGGGACTTGCGCCGTCAACAGATAGAACAACGAGCACCCTAGGGCATAGATGTCGGCCCGAATGTCGGCCGTGCGGGGATTCCGCGCTTGCTCCGGGGCCAAAAAGTCGGGCGTCCCCAAAACGTGGCCTTCCTGAGTGATGCGCGACACCATTTCGCCATCCGGCCCTTCCTGCAGCCGGGCCAAACCCATGTCGAGGATCTTGACGATCCCCCCTTTGACAGCCAACAACAAATTCGATGGTTTGATGTCGCGATGCACCATCCCCAGCTCGTGGGCGTGCTGCAAACCGGTTGCAGCCTGGCGGATGTAATCGCACGCTTCGCGTACCGGCAACGGGCCGCGTTGCCGGACTAGTTCGCTTAGCGTACACCCCTCGACATATTCCATCGCGAAAAAGTGCCGATCTCTCACTTGATCGGCATCGTATGCCATCACAATGTTCGGATGCACCAACTGAGCAGTGGCCTGAATTTCGCGTTGAAAGCGTCGCACCGCCTCGGGACTGGCCAGGCGTTCTTTGCGGATCACCTTCAGGGCCACGTCGCGTTCCATCCGTCGATGGCGTGCTTTGAAGACTTCCCCCATCCCTCCTTCGCCGAGTTTGTCCAAAAGCAGGTATTGCCCCAAGACCAACTCGTTGCCGTAACCTTTCCAGATTTGCTTGACTTGATACACGGTCATCCAACCACGTTGCACCAACTCCTTGGCCACGCTTTGGGCATCGACCCGCGTTTCTTTGGCCCATTGGCTGATCGCTTGCCATCTGTCCAATGGCAATACCTCCGACTGACGCAGGGCTTCCAAAAATGTCGTCAAAGGATCGAGTTTCATCGTTCCAGCATCCGTTAGGCCAGGGAGAGTGTGTGTCTACCTGATCCGGGCGAAGCGTGGCACGCTACCAAGGGACCGCGTCGGGCCGACTTCGCGCAGCCGAGACGAAGGCACCCCCGACGCGGAACCAACGAATTTTGCCGCGGTTGCCGAACTTCCGCAACCGGACTTTCCGTCATGACCCTCGGTTTAATGCATCTTCGGGGCTGGCGCTCCGATCAGCGAACGCAACTGCTCCGCTCCCAAACGGGTGCAGAAGTCGCCAAACGATTCGCCTTCGTGCCGCTGGTCTTTGAAGTGGCCGATCAACACCTTGAGTTTCGGCACAATCTCGCTGCGAGGCACCAAATCTTGCAGCGGGAAATTCAAGCGATCGCCCAGCGAGCTACCCCCCACGAACAGCATGTATTTATCGCCGGAGCGGCCGACAATGCCGACCTCGCTCTGGTAAGGCCGGGCACAGCCATTGGGGCAGCCGGT
>CALEEC010000285.1 GCA_937949245.1 uncultured Gemmataceae bacterium
TCGATGGTCTGCTCATGAGTTGCCGACGGGGGAAGAAGGTCTTGCAACTTCCGCATGCGTTCGCTCGATGTAATCACGAAGCGACCGACTTCACTTCCTTGAACGTGGCGGTCGGTTTGGAAACATGCGAGCTGCTGTTGAAACAACTCGGAGAATATTCCCGCCAAAAATCCAGAGAATAGATACTCCTTGGTGAATTCCGATTCTGGTAACAACGATTGGAACAACAGATGACGGACAGCAACTACGACGATGCCTTGAGCATAGCGCGACCAATCGAATTGCGGTTGCCCCCAACCGTGGTTGGCCAACGCTTCGACGAGGAGTGTTTCCACATAATAGAGGGGGAAATCGGCCAATGGCGTTTCCCAATAGTCGGTCATTTCTTGACGAAATTGGCGAGCGAATTCGCTCCCGCAGCGTTGCCCACAAGCATACAAGACACGCGGAGCCTGAGGCTCACATCGAGCGAGGATGGCATGCCACAGTCCCAGCCAGAAGTCATCCGTCATCGCGAGCATTCTTCGACCTGCGCGATTATGCAAGGTTCCCCGACGGGGATTGCTTCGGAGATACACCCCCTTGGCGTAGTAGTTCAGCTTACTCGGCAAGATGGGAGGATCATTTGGTTCCATGATAGCACTTCAGGGATGAGGTTCTTGCGAAAGTCAAACCGCGGGAGTATGAGGTTCGGGGAAATCACTAAGCACTTGAACTACTCGTTCAAAATAAGGTTCTACCAAGGGATATAAGTGGGAGGGCAACTCTTGGCGATAGAAATTGTGTAAGGTGGTGTAGGCATCTCGCACGATCGCTGGTGTAAGATTCGCGGCGGCCAACAGAGAACGAAGCCAGTACAAAACGCGATCTTCCAACACGCTCATATCATCGACGATCATCGCCGACACCATGGCCCGCAGAACCAGTTGCACATCACGGGCGCACTTTGCCCAACCGTTGGCATGAAACTTCGGATAGTTCGGATAGTTCGCCTGGAGTGCTTCCATCACGGAGCGAATCGCTGCTTCCTCTTTTTTCTCAATCCAGTCGGCAGCTTCAATGCGTTGCGGCACCGACTGCGTATAATGTAACAGTTGATCCCGCTCTTCGGCGTTCCAATATCGACCTTCAATACGCGATGCAATTTGGGCAACTCGGGTTTGCATATCAGTCGTTCTCTTGGAGAATCAGATGATGCTAACTCCATACGCAGCTCAGTCCCACTGGAACTGGCTCATTACGGTTTCCACGGCAAACTTCGATACAGAACTGGAAGTCGATCCTGCAATCGGTTCGGGCACAGTTTCTGCAATATCGGTAGGTGAAACAGGAGGAGCATTCTGCCAATTGATAGCCAACTGAAAATCTCTGAAGCGTTGATGACGATACGCTTGAGCGACTGTTCCCGGGGAAGACCGAGGCGATTCCGAGTCTTGCGGGACTCGTGATGGATCTAGTCCCCCGTAATGCGGATCGTTCGACCAGTTCACCAAGGGAAGGAACTGCCTCCATGCAAGTGTCCGTAGTCGATTCCTTTCGACGGGAGAAATTACGTCGACGGAAGAGATTACGGTTTCTGAAGATGCGTTCGGGGAGGCGTTCACAAGGCGTTGGAGTTCTTTCAACCATTGACGGATCTGCTGAGCCTCCGGCAAGCAGGAGTTGGCATGGGCAGTCATCATACGCCTCCGGGTTAGGAAGATTGGCTTAGCTTTCGGAGAATATCTTTGGAAGTCGCTCCCTCATTCCGCCAAAAGGCCGCGGTGTTGATGCGTTTCTTGGTGGATATCAGAAACTTACAGTAATCCTCACCGGTGGAATAGCATTGGATTTCGATACAACCGAGTTCTTGTTTCGCCAGTTTCGAGAATACGGCCGCAAATAGGCCCGCATAAAAATAACAAACCACTTTCCCCACGTTGCCCAGCGATTGTGCTACCGCGGACTCATAGAGGTCTACGAAAATAATGCCTTGCTTGCCTTGGCGGAAATCATAGTGCCAGGTTCCCCAACCTTCGATATTCAAGGGCCACCACCAGGTTTCTAACATGGTGCCCATGGACATCTTTTCGAATTCCACCTCGAACTCTTGTTGGGCGCGTTGCGAATACGATTTCATGTCTTCTACGCCCCATTGGTATCCAATCTGATACATCACTTCTCGTCCAGCGTCGCCAAGTTCCTCTTCTAAGGTGGTCAACAAAGCGGTGATGAAATGCTCAGAAACGCAGACGATCCGCTGGCCGTAAAGGTTGGTGATAATTCCTTCCCCAGGCTGATACTGATAAAATTGATCCGCGGAATAATGATTGTGTCGATAGGCTTGCGGTCCATTGAACACGCGGATGCTGTCACGGATTTGCCCATCCGCGGCAGGCATTCGTAGGTTCCGATCAATCGCTTCCCGTTGTCGCTGTTCCCGCGAAAGGGAGGAATGGTTCATGACTTAAGTCCCTGAGAAAGATCCTGATACAGTTCGTATATTCGATTTATCGTCTCAACAGCGGCGGACACGATTTGATCCTGTTGATTAGCGGTGAAATCGCCTTGCAAAAGTCGCTGGCGAAATTGCTGCCAAAGTTGCGGACGCTCGTTCATTTGATCGATGTGGTAATCGATTCCCACGCCGGCAGCGACGGGCAAGTCGTATCCTTTGGCCAATCGCACCGCGATCCAACGCGATCCCATGCGGGAGCCTTCAAGAATGTACAGTGCACCGAGCAGTGCCCAGGGTTGAGCGGCAGACCATTCGTCGATTCGTTGCAGCAGTACCGCGGTAGCCGGTCGCGGGGGATCATCGGGGCGACCTCCCCAGTGAGCTAAGTCCCGCATCAGATGCTCGGTGCGTTGCATCGATGGTTCGTAGGCGGGCAATTGATCCTTGTGCAGGTTTAATGCCGACTCAAGCTTCTGGTGGATGTACAAGAGTTGGCCTAAAAGCCGACGATAATCGGAGCGTGGGATGGTTCCTTCCCCCAAGCGTAGCGAAAGCGGCAATGCCTCTATCGCATCGTGCTGCGGTCGGATTTGCTCCCGAAGACGTTGTAGGAAGTCGCTCATCGATCACCGGTATAAGAAATCGCATAGAAAACGTGTCGACCAATCCTCTCCGAATATTTTAGTCAAGTAAGTTCGGACAGGCGAATGCCGAAGGTGTTCTCGAAAATAATCCCGTAGCGTACATGGGGGCGCCTCGTAACAGTTGGCAAGGTTCAACGGTGCCGGAACTCCCGCGAGTTCGACCCAAGCCGCGAGGTAAGCCGCGTAACTCTCCATCACCAATGCGAGGTCTTGTTCCGCCTCGGGTCGAGTGTACAGATGATACCCCGATCCCCAGCGGATCGCCCAATCCGGTGCCGCTTCCTGGGACAATGGCAGTGATGTTCGTTCTAAGGCTCTCTTGGCTGCCGACAGGACGCGATCCCGAAGTTCGGAAATGAGTTCAGGAATCTGTAGATCCCAAAAGCCGACCCGCAACCGTCCCGAAACCAATAATAACTCCGTCACCAACAACGGATACAACGGAGGTTGCTCGGGGACGATCCATACATTGAAAATCTCGGAATTGGCACCTTGGATATGCACCAAACGCAACTGGCTCGCGGATAAAGTGCCCTTCCCGACCGACCATTCCCAACTCCGCAGGACGAATCGGCCGTTCCCATTGAGCCGCTGGGCGAACTCCGTAGGGACGGCTTGTTCCCGCATGCCCAGCGGATTGAGTTGTTTTTGGGTTTCCGTCCAAGCCGAGTTGAACAGATGCGTCGAATGGCGAATGTTGTCCACTGGTCAAGCTACCTTGCTGTGGAACAGAAGACATCCCGGCGAACCCATCAACAGCCATTGCACAGGGAGCATCGTGCTTGAATCCGAGCAATCGGAGGGCGAAATAGCTACGATGCTTCCACCAGAATAACCGATAGAAACGCGCCAGTTCATGAATAAACTCCGTTTTTCTCAGGAAGGGACACGCTGGAGGTAATGGTGCCGGCTGTGATTCGTCGAATAGAGGGAAGGAAGTAAGTCTAAGATCGCCCCTCGTGGGGAAGCTCAACGGTATTGGTGAGCTGGGAGACGACACCGAGTCGCTACCGACGCGCCAAGGAGCGGCAGCCATGTTGCGATGCATCCTCCTGACGATGGGTGCCTGGAGCATCCACACAGCAATCGCGGCCGATGCCGTGGCTCAAAACTCGGGGCCGGTGCGTTTGGGGATTCCGACCCAGGCATCCATGGTAGCACCTCAGGCATCACCGACGCCCCATGGGTACACGGTGTCGCCAACGCCCCAGGTGCGTGCAAACACGGTGCAGCGGACGCCACTGGTGAGTTTAGGTGCCCCCCTGCCCGCGTCGATGCCGCTGGCCTCGTCGCCGTCCCCAACCCCGAGAGGTCGCGTAGTTCGTGCCCAATCGTGTGCAAGTTTGGCTCCTTGCTCGTTGACTTCGTTGCGTGCGGACGAAATTGCGTCCGCTACTTTCGGGGACTTTTCATCCGCTGAGGAACCTGCTACGGCCAACGCCTCCGAACTACCGCTGCGGTCGACTGCTGTACTCGGTCCACCTCCGGGAATCAACCTGGTGAGTGCGACCTCGTTGCCGACTCAGTCTTCACTGGTGACGCTCACCTCGGGATGGGACGAAGCCCCTCTCGGATTGCGGCATCAGCCCGAACGGATGGCTCGAACCGATCGCCAGACGCATCGATTGGGCGATTGGCTGGGAGAACCTACCTCTCCGGGCAACGAAATGTTCAACAGTCGGGCGAAATGGCAAAGCGATCACTCATTTGACAGCTTTACTTCGCCGGTCACCAACCCGTTTCTGTTTGAAGATCCCCGAACCTTGACGGAATTGCGGCCGATATTTACCTGGCAAACGATTCCCGACTCGAACCTGCTCTACGCAGGAGGGAACATCTACACCTTCACCCTGCAAGGCCGGGTCGCACTGACCGAACGATTGTCGCTTACCATTAACAAATTAGGCTGGACCGGCATTTATCCGGGTCAGAACTCCGTACTCGCTAGCACCAGCGGATTTAGCGAAATCCATCTGGGGCCGAAATACACTTTCTGGCATGGCAACGACGGCAAGTCGGTCATGGCGGCCGGTTTGATCTTTCAGATGCCCGTAGGTTCGTCGAACGTGTTTCAGGACACTGGCACTCTGTCGCTGGTGCCCTACTATAGCGTCGGTGTTCGAGTATGGCGGAACATGCACCTTCAGAACACCTTGGGATACTCGTTAGGAACGGACAACCAACGGTCGGACTTTTTCTATAACAGCTTCCACCTCGACTACGATTTTTGCATCAACGAAAACTTCCACATCGTGCCCTTGGTGGAGTTGAACTGGTTCCGTTACACCAGCAACGGCGGAGCCCGGCCGTTGCCGTTCGAGGGGTTAGACGTAGCCAACATCGGTGCGCCGGTGAATGGCTCGAACTACCTGTCCATCGCGGTCGGTTCGCGGTTCAAACTGACGGAGCGTTGGCAGTTCGGTATTGCCACCGAATTTCCCCTCTTGGGCACCCGCTTCCTGCAAAACTTCCGCATGACGGCCGACCTGATCTGGCGTTACTGATGGATGACCGCCAACTGTAGCGATTCTCTGTGAAATTTTCGCGGGAAGGCCAAAGGCCAACCTCGTCGGGCAGTACGGATCAGCTAGGAAGATCACATTGTCGAGAGGGTCAACCCCTTGAATTGCTTGACGCAAGAGGTGATGGCCTTCTCGGTAGGAAGTCGTTCGATGCTCGAAGCGCCAAAAAAACCCACCACGCCGCGGGTGTGCTGGAGAATGTACTGCGCGTCCTCGGGTTCAGAGATAGGCCCGCCGTGGCAAAGCACGATGATTTCGGGATTGATCTTCTTCGCGGCATCATGGAGAGCCTGCACCCGTTGAACAGCTTCGTCCAAGGTCATCGCACTTTGAGCGCCGATGGTGCCCTTGGTAGTCAATCCCATATGCGGGATCAA
>CALEEC010000286.1 GCA_937949245.1 uncultured Gemmataceae bacterium
TACCGGCAACAAAGACTTCGCCGAGCATCCCTCGGTACTGTTCCACCTAGGGTTAGCTCATCGGGGATTGGCAGCGCGCGAGATCGCCGAGGGACTGGCCAAGCCCAACGAGATGCCGCAACGCAAGCAAAATGCCCAGCAACGCTTCGCCGAAGCGGCCGGTTGGTATGAACAAGCCAGTGCCGCGTACTTGGCCCGTGTGCCCAACGATGAAAAAACGCCTTCCGATGCTCTCGATTGGGCCGCTCGCGCCCGCTGCGATCAAGCCGAAATGCAACTTCGGCTCGACCGGATCAAGGAAGCCCGTGCCACGGTCGAACCCTTCGCTCGCGATGCCCAGCCCTGGAAACGCAGCAAATACCGTCCCTACGGCCTGTACCTGTACGGCTTCGCCAGCTTTCTGCAACAGGATTACGACGCGGCTGGGGCCGCTCTGACCCAACTGGCACCATACAGTCAGCCGATCTATGGTACGCACGCCGGCTATCTGATGGGGCGGGTGTTCCAACTGCAAGGCGACGCAGTAGCGGCTCGGCAAGCGTATCAGACCGTCTTGGCCAGGCACGACGAAGAGAAGAAGGCGGCCGAAAAGACCCTGCAACAGCCCGACCAACTTCGCTATCAGCCGGAAGAGTTGGCCCGGTTGCAGCGACTGCGTCAGGGGCCGGCACCGGATCACATCGCGGCAGCGCAGTTTCATTTGGCATCGCTGCAATACGAAGCCGGACAGTTCGGCCCGGCGTTGGATGGCCTACAGAACTTCGTCAAAACCTATCCGCAATCGCCCCTGCTGCCCGATGCGCAACTGCGCATCGGCCTATGTCAGGTGCAGATGCGTTCGTATCCCGAAGCGATCGCCACGCTGACGCCGTTGGCCAATCAGCAAACCCGTTGGACCGATCAGGCTTTGTTCTGGCTAGGCAAAGCGCGAGCGGGCAACGCACTGAATATCACCGATCCGATGAAGGTCGCCGAACGGGACAACGGCCTACGCACTGCGATTCAAACACTGCGAAACGCTGCCGATCGTGCCGGTCAACTTGCCAACAACGACCCCGATGCCAAACGACGCCGCGGCGAAGCCCTAATGGAACTGGCCGACGTACTCTTGCACGCGAAACAACCCCGCGACGCCGCCGGGGCTTATGAAGCGATCCTCAACGAGAAACTCCCGCTCCAACGCGACGAAGAGATCACCCATCGCTTGGCTGTCGCGTATCAGTTGGCCGGCGATTTCGCAAAATCCGATCAAATCATCGCTAAGTTCGTCAGCGATTATCCGAAAAGCCCCCTGTTGGCCGTCATGGCTTTTCGCCAAGCAGAAAATGCCTACTTCACCGCCCTGGCCGCCGAAAAAAATCCCAACTTCCCCAACCGCGCGACCGAGCTTCCCAAACTCTTCGCCGAGGCCGGTAAACGCTATCAGGCGATGATCGACAAATACCCCGAGCATGAACGGGTTTCCCTGGCCCGCTTCGGTTTGGCGATGACCCATTTCAAAGTCGATGCCTATGAAGCGGCAGCCAAAGCGCTCGAAGCGATCCCCGCTCCCGAACGCAGCGGCGATCTGGCCACGGTGCCGTATTTGTTGGCCGAGTGCTACCTCCGTCAGCTTCCGTTGCGGGCCGACGATGCCTTGGCCGACGGCATCTTGGGCGAAAAGTTAGAAAACGCCCGGCAATTGCTCGAAGGCTTCCTGGCGGCCAATCCGCAAGCCCGCGAGTGCCCCGATGCGATGCTCAAACTCGGTTACTGCTATCAACGGTTGGCCGCCCGATTGGCCATGCCCAACGAACGCAATCAGATGCTGGGCAACGCTCGGGCAACTTACGAGAAGCTGATCCAGCAGTTCCCCCGAGAACCGCAGATGCCGCAGGCGGTGTTGGAACGGGCCAAGGTGTTCCAACTGGCCGGTGACAAAGGAACGGCAATCAACGAATTACGCCGCTTCCTGGGCGATCCGTTGCAACAGACCAATGCCGCGGCCCCGGCCACGATCTTGCTGGCCACGCTGTTGCGCGAACAGAACAACCCGACCGAAGCAGCCCAAGTGCTGGCCAATGCTCGGCCGAAGCTCGAAGCCTTCCTCGCTAAAGATCCCAAACTCGCGGAGTGGAACGGACTGTTGCGGTATCATCACGGCGTAGCTTTGCAAGAATGGGGCCGACACCTCGATCAAGCAGGCAAACTCGCCGAGGCACTACCTCGCTGGGCCGAAGCACGCACTCTGCTGGAAACCTTACCGCAACTGCAACCGAACAAGCCGATCGTCGTCGAAGCCCTGTTGCGCAGCGGACAATGCCGTTTGCTGGAAGGCCGACGCACCATCGAAGCGGCTCGGCAACGCTTGGCCGCCGGAGGCAAGCCGGAAGAACTCAACGCGGCCAATCAGCAGTTGAACCTAGGCTACACCAGTGTCAGCGAAGCCGCCCAAACTTTGGAACGCCGCGCCGAAGAGTTCAAGGCGGCCTTCCCGCAATTGGATGCACGCGCTCGCATGCTGTACGATGCCGCCTGGGGTTACCGCATCTTGGCCGAACGCGAAGTCGCCAACGCTACCCAGAAATTGCAATTGGAAGCACAAAAGAAACTGATCGACGAGGCCATGAAGGGCAAACCGCAGGGGACCAAACCTCCGATCGTCCCCTTGCCCGAGATCGCCCGTGCTACAGTCCCCCTGCAACCGCTGGAAGCCAAGACCCGCGCCGTCTATAAAGCCATGATCGACGCCTTTAGCGACTTGGCCATCAGCGTCACGGCTCGCTTTGAGTTAGGCGAACTCTTCGCCGAGCGGGAAGAATTCGAGCCAGCGATCGCCTTGTTGAAAGAAGCGCTGGACAAGGAACCGACCGATCAGGTTCCCCCGCCGGAACTTGTGGATCGCATTCGGCTTCGGCTCGGCACTTGCCTGGCAGCGGTGAAAAAATACGAAGACGCGATTGCCCAATTCGAGCCGGTGGCCAACCATGAAAAAGCGCTCCCCGAACTGCGGGCGCAGGCGTTGTATCGGCTCGGCGAATGCTTGCTCGACTTGGGCAACCCTGCCAAAGCGGCCGAGCGACTGTTGGCCTTCCGCGACCGCGACCCGTTCTGTAACCTCCCCGGTCTGACCGATCGCGCCTTGTACCGCTTGGGGCACGCGTATGGCCAGTTGAAGCAGTGGGAAGCCTGTCGGCAATCGTTGGACGTGTTGTTCCAACGGTTCGGGGCCAGTCCGTGGGTGCCGGAGGCTCACTATCTGTATGGCTGGTCCTTGCAGAGCCAGAAGCAGTTCGATGCCGCGGTCCATCTGTATCAGCAGGTGATCGCTAGCTCTCTGGGGGAATTGGGAGCGCGAGCACATCTGCAAATGGGCATCTGTTATATGGAGCAGGGACGTTTCGCGGAAGCGGCTACGGCTTTGCTGGTGGTGCCGTTCACTTACGATCAGCCGGAACTGCATCCGATCGCTCTGTTCAAGGCTGCCGAGTGCCTGACGCAACTGAAGCAGCACGAACAAGCCGAACGGGTACTGCGCAAACTGATCAAAGAAGCCCCCGATAGCGACTGGGCCAAACTGGCCCAAAAGAAACTCGCGGCAATGCCCTAGACGCGGAAGCCGATCCTCGTTCGGGGACGCACGGCGCCGAGACGCGAGTCGTCGGGTGGTTTCCCAGGAGCCGACGACGCCCGTCGTCAGGGCGAATCGGAAGGGGGAAAAACGCGCTACTGCGAACATCGCTAGCACGGCGAGCTCACGCCTGCCGTCAGGGGGATTCTTCCGGCTCCCTGTCCGAGGGCATCACTCTTTCGGACTCCGGTCGAAGGGGGACATTTCAGAAAATTTTCCCCTTTCTTGTCCCCATAGGCAGAGCGACGAAAGTTCCTACAATGAGAATAACTACAAAACCAAAGCTAACAACGGCTGACACCATCAGCCGAGCGATTGAGGGAGAATACGACATGGGCTCGAAAATTGGCGACCTGATTGCAACATTCGTGATCATCATGAGCATTCCGCTGCTGGTGCTATTGCCGTTCTGGCTCGCGGGTTACGTCCGTTTGTGGTAAGCGCGACGGTCTGCGGGTTGCCCGACGTCAGTCGACGGAAGGCGTCGCAACCTCCCGACAACGCGCGTCGCCGGAGATAGGCGAGCCGGCAGACGTTAGTCGCCGGAGGGAGTTGAACCACCCGACGACTCACGTCGTCGGCTCCTTGTGCCCCAGCATGGGCTGTGGTCCTCACGGTTTGGACATCCCCACGAAGCTACCGTCGTTCTCTCGGGACAATGCCCAGAGGAACGCCCCGACATCAGGACTTTCGTAAAAGAAGCCGATCGAGTTGATCTTGACTCGCGATTGCGTGGCGGTCGGCCGGTTCCAGTCGGTTTTCAGACGGACGCGGATGTAACGACTGAGAATCTCGGTACGTTCCACCTCCGATTTTTTCGCATCGCCGGGTTCCAAGCCAGGTCCGGTGTTCGGCAGACCATCGGAAAACAGGTATACCGTATCCAACCCTTTGTCGCGATAACGGAAAGCTGCCTGGAGTCCGGCGTACATGTTGGTATCGCCGTTGGGCCGAATTTCGAGTAGGCGTCTTTGCACCCGGGCCACGGTCGCTTCGCCTTGGTAAGGAATCCAATTGCCAGCTTCGCCTAATGGGAAAGAAACGTCGGTCGAAAAGAGGATGACCTGAAACTCGGTCAACTCGGGCAAGCTACGCATCACTTTGACGAGGGTTTCGGCGATTTTCGGCCATTTGGTGAGGTCTTGCGTTGAACGATCGACATACCCCATACTGCCGCTCATGTCGATCAGGAA
>CALEEC010000287.1 GCA_937949245.1 uncultured Gemmataceae bacterium
GATGATCCGTTGTTGGTGAGCAAAATCGACGGCGCGGGCGATGGGTTCCAACAAGGCGGCCGATTCGCGGGGAGGGATCGGTCCCGCGATCAGACGCATCGCCAAGGTGCCCCCTTCCACCAGTTCCAACGACAGCCATTCGTGGCCATCGGTATCGCCGACGTGGTACAGTTCGACAATGTTCGGATGTTTCAACTGGGCAATCGCTTGCGCTTCGATCTCGAAACGCAGCCGATCTTCCGGCTTGGCATGGGCCGTGTTGAGCATCTTCAGGGCGACCGGACGATTGCTAACTAATTGCCGCGCTCGATACACCACCCCCATGCCTCCGCGACCGATGGTTTCTTCGAGGATGTAGCCGGGAATGCGCAGATCGGTAATGTCGGGGGGAGGAGGCGTCGGTTCGGCCAGGGGGGCCGCAGGATGGACGATTTGCGTGTCTTGCGAGCGAAAGGAGAGTGCGGACATCGGTACGTTGTTGGCTGCGGCGGCCGACGGGTCCGATGGCGGAGGCGTCCAAAAGATGACACTCGATGAGGACATACCTTCCCAATGCGAGATTCCGTTCGATCGTCGGGAGAACTTCCTTATTATCAACAGTCTGGTTCTGTAACGCAAGCATTCGGCCGAAGAATTTCTGGCGACGGCTTATGGCTCGGATTCGGACCGCGTCTTTCGCAACCAACCGTGCCGTGGTGCGAAGCTCAGCGACACCAACACCCAGAGCGTGGCGCACAGAACAATCGTCGGTCCGGTAGGAATCGATCGACCGCGTTCGCTGAGGGCATGGGCCAAGCTACTGCCGACAATGCCGGCAGCCGCACCGAACACGCCGGCCAAGACCACCATTGTTCCCAAGCGATCGGTCCATTGCCGGGCGGCCGATGCCGGGGCCACAATCATCGCACTCATCAAGACCACACCAACACTCTGCAAGCCAATCACCACCGCGATGACCAGTAAGGTCGTCAACAGCAGGTCCAACCGCTGCACCGGAAAACCATTAGCCGACGCATACCCGGGATCGAAGCATAGCAGTTTCAGTTCCTTCCAAAACAAACTCAACAGTAGCAGAGCGGCCCCCCCAACAATGCCGATGGCCCACAAATCGCTTTCCAGAATCCCCGAGGCGTTGCCGAACAGATAGCGTTCCAGGCCAAAAGCCGACGCGCAGGGCACATGATGCTGCAGCCAAGTGAGCAGCACCATGCCGAAGCCGAAAAAGACCGACAGTACCCCTCCCAAAGCGGCATCGAAGGGAATCCGCGTGTGCCGAACCACTATCCCCACGAGACAAGTTCCGACCCAACCAGCTACCGCCGCGCCCAACAGAATGGCCATGGGCGAGCCAGCCCAATCGCTTAGCATGCGAGCCGTGGCATCGGCACCGCTATGCGTCAGGGCCAAGGCACAGCCATACGGCAGCAAAAAACCCAGAACCACCCCCGGCAAAGCGGCGTGCGAAATGGCATCCCCCAAAAGGCTCTGCCGACGAATGACCGCGAACGAACCCAGCGCCCCGCTCACCAGTCCGAGCATCCCCGTCCCTAAGATTGCCATGCGTAGCGGGGTGGAATCGAAACCGTCGAACATATTTGCTTCGGGCACCTCCTGCCAGCTCTATCCCACCTCGGCCCGATCTCGGATCGGTTCGCCAAGCAAATGGGGCGTACTCAGGTCCGGTGTGGTCATCGTGTCGGCTGCTGCGGCTGCCGCTGGCGGCTCGGTGACGATCTTCAAGCGGAGTACGCAGGTCAGCCCGATCGCCCCGAGGCCAAGCAGCATCAGTTGCAACGGCCAGGAGAGTTTGCCGAACGCCAAGCTAGCGCCGATGGTGACGACGATCAACGCAATGGCCACGCGGCGCGTGCTACGGCGAATGCCGCGATGTTTTTCCCAATCATGGATCATCGGCCCAAACCACCGCGAACGCAACAACCAACGATGCAACCGGGGCGACGAACGGACGAAAAAATAGCTCGCGGCCAACAAAAACGGCGTCGTCGGCAGTACGGGGAGCAAAGCTCCCAAGATGCCTAAACCGACCATCAACAGTCCCAGAAGTTGAAACAGCAGCCGTTTCCAACCGCTGAGCAAAATCGGAACCTCCGAGGGATTTTCTTGGCTCATTGACATCGACGCCGTATCATCGAGGTATCAAAGTTCCCAGACGCACTGCGGCACGGTCTTAGCTCTATCTCGTAGAAGTAAAGTGCCTAAAAGTGTCGTCTCACGACATTTTCTCGGTAAATTCTGTATCCTTCTTCTGGCTATGGTAGCAAGGATAACATTTTATGGTGAACGATCGATTTTGGCTCACGCTCCTTTTACTTCTGGCACCGTTGCCTGCTCGGGGACAATCCCGTTTTGAGCAGTTGACCCAGCGGTTCCAGAATTCCCCCGAGCAAGCCCGGGTGCTCTGTGCCAGTTATTTGGGCAGTTCGGGGACCGAATGGCTCGTTTCAGGAGGGTTTCAACCCGATGGTGCAATCGTGTTGGTGGGTTGCACCCTTGGGCCGACGTTCGAGTTCCCTCCAACGCCCGTCACCGTTCTGGGCCGTGATGGTTCTGCTCCAGAGCCGTACTCACCCGAACCGCAAAAGGACAAGTCGGGAAAACCTGTTCTTACCAAAGACGGCAGGCCGAAATATGTCGATCCTTCTTGGAAGCATGCCTCGGGCACGGCCTTTGTGGTGCGCTTGGATGCTACGGCTAAGAAAGTGGTGTCGGCCAGTCGATTTCCTTGGAAATCCGCTGGAGTGACAGCAGCGGTCGTTGATGCCGATGGAGCGATCTACTTGGCCGGGCCGGCACGAGAGGGAATCGCGACGGTCTCTTGTACCGATCGGGCCGAATTAAAACCGTTGGCCAACGCCCCCGACAAAGGCGCGACCCCGATGGTCTATCTGGCCAAACTTTCCGCGACGGCCGACCGCGTTTTGTGGTTGCGTACTTTGGCTTCGCCGGCGAATGCTCCCGAAGTCGAGATCGATCGGGCCGGCAAGATTCGCTTCAGCAGTGCCGATCTGCGGGTCTTCGATCGCCAGGGCAAACTCGAACGTGTTGTGGCCGTTCCGGGCGGATTAGGGAGGACAACCGCGGTGCATCCCGAAACCGGAATCATTGTTAAAGGAGGCGAACGCCATTGGCCTACCGGCCGCGAACCGTATCGCGATCCGAAACTCGACATCTACCGCCCCGACGGCAAATTGATGTACGAACTGTATCACTGGGATGGGCCTTTGGTCGGCTTAGACAATCTCCGCTTGGTGTCCGATTCGGCCATCCGATTGTTGCGGTTCGACGATCATGGTGATCTGTTATTGTACGCATGGTCGGACGGCGGCAATAGCGTGATGTACCGTGAACCTTACGACGTTCGCACTTTCAGCAAGAAAATGGACGGCCTGAAAATGTCCGCCTATGGAGCCAATGTGCTCAGCTGTGCCTACCTGATCCGGTTGGACTCGCAAACGTATCAGGTCAAGGGCGGCACGCTGTGGCTGGCCTACCTGAAAGACAAAGACAAGCCCAACAGCATCACCGTCGATACCTTGGGGCTGGGGCCAGATGGCTCGGTGTGCATTGCTGGAAATTCCGCCTGGGGGCTGATCCGTACCGGCAATGCCATCGGCGGAGGTGAACCGGCGGGGCCGTATATCACCGTCATGACTCCCGACTGCACCTCGTTGCGTTTCTCCTCCGATATGCCCGCTTGTGCCAAAGCCGACCTCAAAGACGGCTCGAAATGGGGCATCGTTCGCGGCAAGGTCCAGGGCAAACATCGTGTGTTGTATCTGACGGCTGCGGCCGCTGACGAGAAAACCTACGACAAAACCTTGACCGCTCCGACCGTGAATGCTCTGCAACCCAAGCACGCCGGAGGGCACCTCGATGGTCATTTCACCCTCTTGGAATGGCCGGCCAACAAGTAAGGCGAATCGTGCCCCAAACGCCACGGTGGATTCGTCAACCCAAGCGCCGCAGTGCGTTCGTGAACCTAAGCAACGCGGTTCGTTCGTGACCTCAGCAAGCAACACGAACCAACCGATACCGACGAGAGCAGCCTTGCACCAAAGAATGCCAGTCATCATCTTGATCCATCGATGTATAACACCACTTGAGGGCAAACGATGTTTCGTGCGTGGATATTACCGTTGCTGATCGTCACGGGGATAGTTAGCGGCATGCCTGCGTTGGCATGGGCACAGAAGCCGAAGAAACAACCTCCCCCCGCTGGAGCCGTCTTTCATTTGTCGCCTCAGTTTCCCAAGTACGCGACCTGCGACATCGAGTTTCGTCATCCTGAAGAAAAGAAATGGCCCAACTTCCTGTATGGCAAACCGGCTCAGGCAGGCACTTTCACTTATGATCTGCAAGCGCCCTCGGTGTCGCTCGTGTTGCAATTCGATCACCTAGTCCAGAAAAACGGCGAGCAAGATCGGCGAGTGTTGGGCGAACTCATTCAACCGGGGCAATCCCTGCCGATGACGTTGCGACTGACCAAAGCAGAGCCATTCCAGAAAGTGAAAATCGAACGCCTGGAAAAGGGCAAACTCGTCACCAAAGAGGAAGAACGCCTCCCCGTCGAAGGCGAACTGACGGTGCAAGGCAAAAAGATTCCCCTGCGTGGCCTCATGCAGGTCAAGTACATTTACGGCAAAAACAGCGACACTCCCGAAACCGTCGCGCTGGAACTGACCGCGACGATCGAAGGCAAGCTGTTGGGACTAAGCGATCCGCTGGCATCGGGGCCACTGTTGGTGCGTGCCGGCTGCATGGCCTATCTGAAACCACCTAGCGGAGCCAAATAGGCCGGTCGGTCCTTCCCGCCGCGACGATCGACAGGCTGGTTCCCGTGGGAAGCCGGCCTGGCGCCGCGTTCTGATCGAACCGATTCGCGTTTCCATCGAACGACGGGCATCGTCGGCTCCTGGGATGGTGTCGTATGCCGCAAGAACCGCAGACGCCCATCCGCGGGAGGGCGGAGACACCCGATGACGGGCATCGACGGTTCCTTGCGTTCCATGGGAGGCTCGCCCGAATAGTGATAGTCCAAAGACTTTATTCACGCGGAAATTGGTCCGGGTGGTCGGTGAATAAGGCATCGACCTGTAGTTCCTTCAGGAAGTAACGCATCTCGTCGCGGACGGTCGGGAATTTGCCGGTCTGGCCGGCACGGAAGGTCCAGACAGTGACGCTCAGCCCTAGTTGATGGGCATCACGGACGATCTCTGGACGGCGCAGCACCAGGGCTTTGCTCGGGCCGACACCATCGGCGAACGTCGCGATTTCCCGCAAACGTGCCGCCGACAGGTCTTCGGTCGATACCAGGTACACCAACGGCAAGCGGCAGTCCAACTCGTGACGCAACCACTTGAGGCTGTCGGCACTGAACGATTGAATCACCACCGGCGTCTTCGCGTCTGCACCGGGGGTGTCCAGACGATTGGCACGCAGCACTTGCATCAGTTGCTTTTCCATGTGAATGCCGTCGGAACGGGCCGACGCGGTGGTTTTGATCTCCGGGATGATCCCCGCTTGGCCGCGGACGGTGTCGATCACTTGTTGCAACGTCGGCACCTTGGCCCCGGCGAAGGATAGAGCTTTCCAAGAACCGGCGTCCAGCCGCTGAATCTCGGCCCAGGTGAAGTCGGCGACCGGCCATGTCTTCTTGCCGCCGACCTGCTTCGCCCGATCCGGGAACACCTGGGCCACGTTGGTCGTGCGTTCTAAGGTACTGTCGTGCATGCAGATCAGTACGCCGTCTTTCGTCAGTTGCAAATCTGGTTCGACGAAGTCGGCCCCTTGGCGTAGGGCC
>CALEEC010000288.1 GCA_937949245.1 uncultured Gemmataceae bacterium
GACCAAGGCACTGGCTCCAACGGCCTGCATTCGCAGCCAACCGTACAGGTAACTTTCGGTCGCCGGTAGAGCCAGCGATGGAGAGGGATCGATTTGGGGAAGCATCCAGCCATCCAGCCAGAACGCAAGCAATCCCAGGGGGATGCCCCAAAGCGACTGCAGCAGACGCAGCAGCAGCGATTCGTTGGGAACAGGAAACTTCAGCCGGGCAATCAGCAGCACGCCCCAAGTGACAGCGACGGTCAACAGCCCCAGCCGAGCCACCCCGGCCCAGTCGAACGCTTGTTGATAAGCTGCCCAGACCAGCGACGCCGGCGCGGCCAACAGAGCGGCCCAGGTCATGCCTTGGGTCAGTTCCCGGAATTTTTCCCGCCCTTGCGGTTCGACACGGAAAGAGGCCGTCGATGGCAACAAAGTGCGTGCCGCCACCGGGGGAACCGACGTCCCATTCGCCGGCGCATTCGGCATCGCTTGGTCTGTGCCAGAGCCGATGCGGTCCTGGGACAACGCGGCCGACTCGGGTTTCGAGGCCATAGGTGCGTTGGTCGGTGCCAGGACTTTGGCCATGGTCGTTTCCACCTCGCGGGCCATGTCGGCAATGTGGTGATAGCGATCTAAGGGGTTTTTCGCCAACGCTTTGGCGAGGATGCCACGAAAGGCTGCGGGCACGCGGTCCAAGTTGGGGGTATCGGTGAGATGCTTCAGCAGCACTTCGCTTACGGTTTCGCCATCGAAGGGAACGGTGCCGGTGAGCATCTCATAAAGAATCACGCCGCACGCATAAATGTCAACCGACTTGTTGTACTGGCCTTTGCCCACTTCCGGGGCCATATAGTGGACGGTGCCAACGTGCTGGGTTTGCGGATGATGACTGGTGCTGGAGATCGACTTGCACAAGCCATAATCGCCGACTTTGAGTACGCCATTTTCCAAAAACAAATTGGCCGGCTTCAAATCGCGATGTACCACGCCATGATCGTGCAGATAGCCGACCGCACGGGCCAAAGCAGCAAACCATTCCCGCGTCTGTTCTGACGGCAGACCGTGGGGATGCCGAGCGAGCACGGCACTGAGCGGCTCACCGAGGATGTATTCCATCACCAACCAGCGATCGCCGCGGGGATCGGTGCGCAAGTCATACAGGTGAACCAAGTGCGGATGCTTGAAATTCAAACACTGCGAGACGCCCCGCAGTTCGATGTCACTGTGGCCGCGAATCAGCTTCAGGGCCACTTCTTTTCCACCATCGCTCAGGGCGAAATAGACTTCGCCAAAACCGCCGTGGCCCACTCCGCGTTTGAGCGTGTACCCTTCGAGCGGTCGTTGTCCAGATCGATAGGTAAATTTCATCGACTTCGACCTCGTTGCGTCAACGCTGGAAAGACTTCATTGAATTATTCGTTGCGACAGCGACTTGCTTTGCCAGGAAATTCGCCTGGAGCATTTATTTGCCGCTCCCAGGATTCATTTGCCGATCACGGGTTCGATGGCAAAGGCGAAGTGTTCCCCCGTGACGCACGCCTGAGCAGGAAGTAGGATGCTGCCGGAACACTTTCGGCCATCGACGTAAAAATCCTGCCCACAGCGAATTCCCAAGCCTTCCTTGTGCCGATACAGCACGATGCGGGGCGTGCCGGGGGAAAGTTCGACATGCACCTGGGGACTTGGCCCTAGCAAGAGTTGATCGGCCATCAGCAATACGCTATCGACCGCCAACGGCAGCCGATGTCCGCTGACCACATCCAAACGCGCCGTCAAGGTGCCGGGCAGCGGAAGTCGAAAGAGTAATTGGCAAGCTTTCCCCAAGGTGATGCGATCCCCCGATTGCAAGATCGCTTGCGCGAGGGGCTTGCCGTTGATTTGCGCGTCTTTGCTGGCCTCGAAGCTGTAGCCTTCCTCGTCGCGGAAAATCGTGGCGTGCAAACGAGATACGTCGGCAAACAACGGCACATCGATCGGCCCATCGGCCGTCGCTTGGCCCAAAGTCACCCGCGGCGCTAGGCACACCAAAAACCCCGCGACGCCATCGATCCACAGCAGAAAGCGTTTCGGCAATCCTTCCGGGGCCGGTAGCGGCGTTGGGGGGGATTCTTCCTGATGGAGCGAAGTCGGCGACGCTTCCGTCGACTGGTAACGAGTTTGGGACGTGGTCGAGTCGGACGCCGACGCATCCACCGCCGAGGCCACCGAAACATCGGCATTGAGGCGTTGCGTCTGCGGTGCGTGAGTGGGAGCATTCAAGGTGTTGCCCATATCGACCAACGGATCGATGCCGTTTTGCGCTGCGATGATCACTGCCGGGGCCGACTCGCGCACCGTTCGCGCCGAAAGAGGCGAAGCCCGCAGCAATACCGTCTCCGGCTGCAACATTTGCCAAGTGCGGGTGCGCAACTGCAACGCCTCGCGGTGTTGAGGGGCGGCGGTGATGACCTGTTCGAGCCATTTCAGAGCTTCGCGCCATTCCTTGTTCGCCAGCGCCTTTTCGACGTTGGGGAGGGCTTGCTCGAAACTCGCCTGCCGGCGGTCGAGCTCGGCTTGAAATTGATCCAACCCGCTGGGGAGAAAGGAGATCCGACGCCGGATGCGCTCGATGCTCAAGCGAGCCAAAGTGAAGTCGCCGTGATCGGCCATTTCTTGGGCCATGATCCACTCTTGGGCGGCTTCTTCCAACGGCACCAGTTCAGGAAGTCGTACCGTGCGATCACGCAGGCGTTGGATCGCCTCGATAGCCGGCATGGGGCGTCCGGTTTCGAGCAAAGCCCGTACCTCGGCCAGTCCCAGACGAGTGAGGGCTTGCCGCAGTCGCCCGGTCAGAGGGTCAGTCGTCCCCAATGTCTCGGCTCGCAGCAGATCGTGCCAAGCGGCTTCGACATCGTCCTGACGCAGGTGCAGTTCGCCGCGTTCGATGTAGGCGCGAACGACCTGCAACGTCAATTCCCAAGAGCGTTTATGTCCAAGTTTGATGAGCCGATTGAGGAGGCGATGCGCTTCCTCGGGTTGGCCGTTTTTCAACGCTTCGCGGGCTTGCCGCAGAAGAATCCAGGTCGGATCGTTCATATCGAAGCCCGGAAATAGAGGAACACCCCCCACAGAAGAGAGCTTTCCGTGGGCGGGAAAGGTCCATTCGGGTTGTCGCTGCGTCTCGCGGGGCGAGCGTCGCTGCTTCGCAGAACGTCGATTCGCGTTGTCGCGGGGCGGTCCTCCACTGGCTTCGGTGCGGGACGGTCTTCCGCGTTGTCGCGGCACGGTCGATCCGCTGAATAGCGAAACGGTCAATCCGCGTTGGCAGCTGCCGGCTTCTTCATCCGAGTGAGGATTTCGTCCACCGTTTCCGGGGTGGCCTCGTCGTTGGTCGCGTTCTTGACGCGCAATTTCTCCCGTTCGATGGCGATTCGTTTCTTCAACGCTTTGGTCGATTCTTTGATGTCGCTCAATCGGGAATCATCGCTGGCGGTGACGCTTTGCACTTGTTCCAACCGCAGTTCCTTCAAGTCATTTTCGATTTCCTTGAGGGTGATCGTCAACTCTTTTTGTTGTTGCCGCAGGGCTTCCAATTTCTTCTCAGCGGCTTTTCGGCTTTTCTCGTGCAGAACCAGTTGCCGTTCGAGCGAGCGGAGTTCGCTTTGCTGCGTATTGAAGCGTGCAACATCCGTTTTGAGTTCTGAGGTTGCTTCGACGGCAGCCGGGGCTTTGCCGTTAACCTGGGTGGGGACATTTTTCGCTTTCAGGGCCGTTGCGGTGGACAGAATCTTGGATTCCAGCCGTTCCAAAGCGGCACGACGTTCCATCACTTCCGACGCAAGTTCTTGGCAAGCAACATTTTCCTCCGCCAATTCGCTGCGTGCTTGATCGATGTCGCGATCCAAACGAGCGATCTCACGGCGGAGCCGTTCGATTTCGATCTCCGCGGGGATGGCCTTTTGCGCTTGCGTACTCAGACGATCATAGGCGACACCGAGGTAACTGCCTACTTTGGTAGTGAGGGCCAACACCGTTACGAAGATGCCGGCCATTACCAAGCCGATCAGTTTCTTGTACATGAAAGACATGGGAAAATTCTCCTGAAGTTCCTTTTTCTGGCGAGCCGGCATGAACCTAGGTGTGCGTTGGCTGGCTCTATGGGATGCTTTTCTCTAAATGTCCATTCGCTCGATTCTCGGAGAAATTTAGAGCGGATATGAGGAAAATTCGGATCGATCTTGCATGGCGTGGCTTGTGGGGAAAAATTCGATCGATTCTTGAATCGCGAGGTTTCTTTTGCCCATCTAATGCGTCGGCTTAGCAACTTAGGAGTGTGACGAAGGCCAGTCCGATGAGAACTGGATTGGACAAAGTCGTCGAGAAAATCGGCCAACACCGGCAGGTAGAATTCCATTGCAAACGACCTCGATGGGGGCGGGGGCATCCTGGATGAGCTGGAGGACGTCCGAGGAAGCCTACAGGAAGCGATCGCACCAGATGAAAATTGTCGATTCGAGATGAAAAATTCATAATGTCCCGTAGTTGTGGCAAAATCCGCTTTACCAACTAAATTTGAAAAGTGTGTGGGCGAAATAAATTGGCAAGCCCAAGCGTGCTTACATGGGAGTGGAGTAAGTCCATCGTTTCAGACTAGACTTGATCCACTAAAAAGGTCAACATAGAATTTGGCGAACCTGGAACACTTCATCTCTCGCGGACTTTCGTAGTCGGAGAGAGTTCTCGAAGGAGGCTGTAGATGGCAACTTACGGCTACCTGCAAGACGGATACTACGGCGAAAGTGCCGCAGAAGCTCCCGTTAGTGAACGAGCGGCGTTCATTCAACGAACCTATGTGACGTTGGCCCTTGCGGTGGCCGCGTTCGTGGCCCTGGAAACGGTGCTGCTGCAAATTATGTTGGCGAACAACGCCGCGATCGGCAAACAAGTGTTCGCGACCATGATGGCAGTCAGTCCGTGGTCGTGGCTGGGCTTGATGGTGCTGTTCATCGGTGGTGGCTTCGTGGCCTCTTACATGGCCTCGAAGGACACTGCGCCGGCAATGAAGTACCTGGGCTTGGCACTTTACGTTGGCATTGAAGCGATCTTCTTCTTGCCGATTCTCACGATTGCCGAGCTGCACCCCAAATTGGCCCAACAGCAAGTCGCTTTGCAAGCCGGGGGGTTGACCTTGCTCGTCTTCGCGGGGCTGACTGCCTATGTGTTGATTAGCAAGAAAGACTTCTCGTTCTTGGGCGGCTTCCTGACGGTGATGGGCTTTTTAGCGCTCGGTGTGGTGCTGTTCGCGGTCTTTACCGGCATGGGGTTGGGACTGTGGTTCAGTGCCGTCATGATTGGCTTGGCCTGCTTGTACATCCTTTACGATACTTCGAATGTGCTGCACCACTATAGCACGACGCAGCATGTGGCCGCCGCGTTGGCTCTGTTCGCATCGTTGGCGATGCTGTTCTACTACGTTCTGCGTTACCTGATGCAGTACTACCTGGCCAGCGAAGAATAATTGGCTCGAAGGTAACCTGCGCGAGAAGAACCATCCGCGGGTTACCAAATCACCTAGCGAGCGAAAGACAATCCGTTCGGCGAGAACAAGTCGAGTACCTTGGCTACAGGGAGCGGGAGGCGAAAGTCTCCCGTTTCTTTTGCGCTACGCTCGCACCTGGCCCCTGTTTTCGGAGCTTGACGCGAATCATGTCTGCCGCTTTTGCCGAGGAACTACAGCGTTGTCGAACCGCGCAACGCCTCTGGGCCGAGTTGCCGATTGCCCAACGCTTGCGTCCCGTCCGTGAACTTCGACATCAGCTTGCCGAGCAGTGGTCTACTCTCTGTCAGGCCATCGAAAGTGACATCGGCCGCCCTCCCCGCGAAGTCGTCACCACCGATGTCCTGCCAACGGCCGATGCCTGCTGGTTTCTCGAAAAGGAAGCGGCACGTCTGTTGCGTCCGCGGCGAGTGCCCAAGCGATTGCGCCCCTATTGGCTCATTCAGGAACAAAGCACGATCTACCATCGACCGCATGGCGTCGTGGGGATTATTGGCACTTGGAACTATCCGTTGTTTCTCAACGGCGTGCAGATCGTCCAGGCATTGACCGCGGGTAATGGCGTGTTGTGGAAGCCGTCCGAAGTCGCGCCGAAATTTGCCGAGGTGATGACGCAACTGCTGCTTCAAGCAGGCTTTCCGACAGATCTAGTCCAAACGCTGCCGGCGACGCGGGACGCAGGACCGCTCCTGGCCGAGGCCGATGTCGATCATGTGGTGTTCACCGGTTCAGCCGACGTGGGGCGGAAGTTGGCTCAGCGATTGGGGGAACGGCTCATCAGTTCGACCCTCGAACTCTCTGGGTGCGATGCCCTGTTTGTTCTCGACGATGCCGATGTCACATTGGCCGCTCACGCCGCCGGCTTCGGGTTGATGCTCAATCAAGGGCAAACCTGTCTGGCCGTGCGGCGCGTGTTCGTGCATCAAAGTGTTGTGGACGAGTTTCGCGGCTGCTTGAGCGACTTGCTCCAGCGAGTAGAGACAAGACCTTTAGCCTTAGTTGGGCAAGTGCAGCAGGCGGAACGGCTCGTGGAAGACGCCCGACGCCTCGGCGCGCAGGTCGAACGGCAGAAATCGACTACCGAAGCCAGCGACCGATGTTTCGCCCCGACGATTCTGTGGGGGGCAACGCCCCAAATGGCCATCTGCCACGAAGCTTGCTTCGCGCCGCTGGTAGCGGTGCTGACGTTCCGCGACCTCGAAGAAGCGGTTCAACTGCACCGAAGTAGTGACTACGGCTTAGGGGCATCGATCTTCACCCGAGATCGGCGGCGGGGACAAGCGTTGGCCGAGCGATTGGAAACCGGCGTGGTGCTGATCAACGATGTGCTGGTCGCCACGGCGCATCCGGCCACGCCATTCGGAGGACGGCACGCTAGCGGCTGGGGCGTCACGCAAGGGGCCGAAGGTTTGCTGGCCATGACCGTGCCCCAGGTTGTCAGTCAACGTGCCGGCACCTTTCGGCCGCATTACGACGCCATCTTCGGCCCTGATCCGGCCACTGAACGGATGATTCTGGGGTTGCTCCGCTATGCGCATGGTCGCGGTTGGTGGGCACGCCTGCGGGGCTTGCGTGACCTGTTCGCTGGAATGCTCGCTTTCGGGAAAACGAAGTCAGCCCCCGAACCTGCCGCCGTGTCCGAACCGAAGAATCGTCCCGATGGCATCTAGGCTAGCCGCGGGAGAATGATATGATGCCTAGATGGTTCGCTCGAATCAGCGTTCCTCCTCGTCCCTGAGGCGGCTACAACTGGGGGCGTTATGTCCGATCTCACTCGCGTTAGCATCTCGTTGGATGCCTCGCTCTTGCAGGCGTTCGATCGTTTTTTGGAGGCCAAAGGGTACACCAATCGCAGCGAGGCCATCCGGGATCTGATTCGCGATCGCTTGGTGCGTGACGAACAAAGCCAAGGCAGCGGCACGCGGGTGGCCGTGGTGTCGTTGGTCTACGACCATCACGCACGCGAATTAGCGGCGAAATTGCTCGACAAACAGCATGCGCATCACGATTTGGTCATGTCGTCGATGCATGTGCATTTGCGCGAACGTCATTGCTTGGAAGTCACGGTGTTGCGTGGTCCCCTCGAGGCCGTGCGTCGTTTGGCCGATGAACTCATCGCGATCCGCGGGGTGCTGCACGGCGAAGTGATGGTCACCGGCGATGAAGCCGTTTTCAATCGCCTGCAGCCGCATTGGACCAGCGATCCTACTCCCACCGAATCGAGTTCCTTGCCTTCTCTATCGCCTTCGCACTCCCATGATTGACCTGATCGCTCCCGATATCCCGAAACTGCTGTGGCTGCGCGCCACTTATGCGCCCAAAACGCCGGCGTATCGGTTCTGCTACGGCACCATCTGGCGATCGATGACGTTTGCTTCGGTACTGACGGAAGTGCAACGGTTGTACGATGTGCTGCAACGTTTTGGCATCCACCCCGGCGAGCGGGTCGGCCTGTGGTCGGCCAACTGTGTCGAGTGGATTCTGTGCGACTTTGCCATCTTGGCCCACGGCGCGATCACAGTGCCGATCCACGCCCAAATGCCCCTAGAGCGCGGCGAACAACAGTTGCGTTCGGTCGGAGCCACCGCGTTGATTTCCTCCCGGCCGGAACACGTTGGCGAACTGCTCTTTGCCGACAAACCTCTACGGCTTTGCCCGTTCGATGCCGACACGACCGATGTCCCCGACTTCGTGGCCGAATGCCTCTCGCCGATCGCTACGATCGTGTTCACCTCGGGCACCAGTGGGCCGGGCAAAGCGGTGACGTTGACGCATCGAAACATGCTATTCAACGCCCAAGCTGCTCAAGCGGTCTTGCCGTTTCAGCCGGGCACCTCGATGTTGAATTTTCTGCCCTTCAGCCACATTTACGCTCGGGTTTCCGACGTGCTGCAATCGTTGATCGCTGGCACCGAACTGATCTTGTCCGACTCGGCCCACACGGCGCAATTGGACTTGCAGCAACTACAGCCCCACTACTTCCGGGCCGTGCCGAGTTTTTACGAACAGATCTATCGATCCAGCCAGACCAATCAGCCTCCGGTTCCCGAAGTGCTGACGTACTGGATCGATCCATCGCTGGCCGAGAATCGCCAACTTCGGTTGCGTCACCGATTTGGGCATCGCATCCGGCGACTGTATGTCGGTGGAGCGAAGTTGCCGCATTGGTTGGAACAAGAATACTTGGCCGCGGGACTGACGATTTTACAAGGCTACGGTCTGACCGAGACTTCGCCAACGATCTGCGTCAACCGGGAACGCGAACACCGGATCGGCACCGTAGGCCGACCGTTGCCCGGCGTGGCCATCCGCATTGCCGACGACGGCGAGATCCTGACGCGTGGCCCGCACGTCTTCCTCGGCTACTGGAACGATCCCGAAGCGACACGGCAGGTACTGCGAGACGGTTGGTTCCACACCGGTGACCTCGGCGAAATTGACGAGGCCGGCTTCCTGACCGTCATCGGCCGAAAATCGGAACAGATCGTCCTTTCCACCGGACGCAAACTGATGCCGACGCGGGTCGAGCAAGCGTTGACCCGTCTTCCGGGAGTGACGCAAGCTGTCGTCGTGGGCGAAGGTTGTCCCTATCCGATTGCACTGATCGTGACCGATGCGGAGGTTTCTTCTGCTGAACCGATCGATTGGCCGGCACTAGCGCAAAGCAGGCTACGCAACGAACTAGCCCCCTGGGAGATACCGCGACGCTTCCTGCCGATCGAACCGTTGAGCGTCGCAACGGGAGAACTGACGGTCACCGGCAAAATCTGCCGCGAGCTGATCCAAGCCCGTTACGCCGACCAACTGAACGCCCTGGCCGCGGAACTGAGCCGTTGACCCCAACTGACAAAAGCCGGCCATGTCCGTTGCTGAGGGGGAGATACCCAACGCTTCGCGTCGTCGGTTCCGCATTCCCACCCGACGACGCGCGTCGTCGGCTCGTGGTGCCCTGACCAGACGAGCCGGCAGACGTCCGTTGCCGGAGGTTTCAGCGACCAAGCGATCCGTCGACGGCGGGATGGAATCCCCCGACGCCCTTTGCCATGTAGCGACCAGATCATTCATTGAGGATTGCAGAACCAAGGTTGCAATCTCACGTCGTCGATCGGCAGGCGTAATTCGTGTTCCTCGGCCTTCTCGAGACAGTCCGCCAACTGATGCGAGTTTCGCAACCACTGCAACCAAATGGGATGTTGATCGCCGGGAACTGCACGGCCACGCAATCGCTCCCACACCTTGCGTGTTCGATCCATGAACTCCGACATCTCCTCGCTGTGCGCAGTTGTCATCGGCTGGGCATCAGCGTCCTGCAAAGAGCGGATGTGCCGTTCGTATTCTCTGAAGGACAGGTGCTTCTTGCCCGCTTTGACGCTTAGCACTCGTTGCGTAGCTTGCTCGGTGAGGGGCTGAGCGTCCGCGATCGTTGCTGCGTCCAGTTGGGGAATCGAGTACAGAAGGCGACGCAACACTCCACCGAATCGGCCGACTGCAGCTTTCGCCGCGACCATCACTTCCTGGATCGGGTCCGGCAAGTTGGCCCCTTCCTTGGTGTATGGCATCAGACTTTCACCGTGGAGAACTCGCTGCAACGCCTCCAGGCTGCCGGTTGTTTTTAGTCGAAGATATCCTTCTTCGCTGCTCCGCAGGCCAAAACGGGAAGTTGGGCCAACTGTTCGGCGGATAAAAGGCCCAATCCCATGCTGGGATCTTCGGCAAGTGCCTCAATCGCGTGTTCCTCGATGATGCTCCACCAACGTCCATCGGCATTAGGGCCGCTCGCTCGCTGGATCCAGTCGTCCAGAGCCTTGATGGGAGGGAGAGTATCGTTCCAGGCGGGGGCGTGGGTCTGCTTCAGGGCTTGCAGGAAACGCTCTCGTCGTGCGGCATCGGCCATTAGGCGATTCAGTCCGTAACGGTACTGCTTGCCAGGTAAGAACATGGGACGCTCCATCGTTACGTCCCACGCGAGAGTTGACGGACGGTACTTGCTGATGTCTTCCGGCTGTCCTGGTACAGACGCGAACAGAGCGACCGTGTCTCCGTCAAAGTCTGCTCCGAGCGGCCCCAGCAGAGATGCCGGCAACCGGATCACATCTCCTTCAGCCAAGCGGCACCGAACGGGCAATAGTCCCCAGCGATGCAGCACCGGATCGCGTTTGAGCCAGAACCACCGCTGCTGTAGCAGCTCAACGAGTTCCGCGTCCGTGGTTGAATTGTTCTTGTTCAGCAGTGCCCGAGCCAGCAGCGGCGGGATACCGACTTCGTCGAGTCCCAACCCGAGTGTCCCCGCAGGTGCCGCATTCGCTCGCGCCGAGGGGATTCGCCGATGTCCCAGAACGCAACGCCGTAACACCGACGATTTGCTGCTCCCCTCGCCAGTAGCCCGGCTGCCTACGGCGTGGTCATAAGCGGCTTGCATTAAATCCCTGATCGCGTAGCGCAGATTATTTTCCAATCGCTCGGGGGTTACCTTCTGGTCCTGGTTGTGCCGGCGGACATGACTATTCTTGTTTTTTCGGTCATTCGCCTTGCGTATCACATTCCTGAGGGCGATGGTAAGAGGATGGAGTTCGTCAGCACGGTCGGGCGGCATACTCCGATCTGGGGAGAGTGGGACGATGGAGAGCCACGGATGGTTTGCTTTTGGTCTGCTTTCGGCTGGTTTCGTTGCGGAATATAGGGGACGGCTTCGACAGGAGGATCAAACATCAGGACGTTCTTTTGATTTCGCGAAAAAGCATCAACGGCTTTGTAGGCTTGGCGACGCGTCAAGGTGTTCAACTCGACTTTCTCCGCTTCTGCGGGCGGTTCCCCATCCAGAGGAAGTCGTGAGAGGATCAGGTGATTGCCGTCATGCCGTAGTTGATAACCTGCCATGGCCAGCAAACGGCACCAGCGTTGCGTTCCCTTGCTCCATGGAGGTGCTACATTGGCTCCAGAGTCGTGAACAGGAGGAGAACAGACACCATGTGCCCACAAAGCCCAGTGATCCATTTCACCGAACCGCTGGGCACGCTCTTTCACCCCTGCTGGCTCTGGTGAGGGGCTATAGGTAATGCGTTCCCTGGCGTGTTGCGGCAGTCGCATGACGAATAGAATGCCGGCGATTGCCGGGGTCGGTTGCGTCATCCAGGTGCCGTTTGAAGGCGGATGGATCTGGGATCGCTCCGTTGTGTCGCTGCCCTCGGCCCGTGCTGCGCTCCAGTCGGCATCCGTAGCTCGCTTGCCGGCCGGTACCGTCTGCGGAATCGTTGTCCCTGCGGCTGCCAACGTCTCATAAATCTGTCCCCAGTTGGAGCGATTGAGGACACTAATGGGATCGATCAGAGCCTCGAGCGGCTGTCCCTTCCAACGGGGCATCTCTGCATCTGGGAGGATGGCACCGACGATCCCTTTGTGAACGTGCCGATTGGCGAGCTTATCCCCGACGCCCAAGGGAAGTTCACGAGCCATTCTCACCCAGATCATCTGCCGATAATGGGAGATTAGATCGTCGCGAATGTAGTAGTCTTCGCGGAAGGGCTGCTCGTCTTCGCTGCCATCATTTTTGCGAAGAATCCGCTTGTTTTGGAGGAAATCCCAGATTTCGACCTCTTCCACGGTCGCTTCAAAGGGAGCAAGCTCTTGCGGCTCAGGCTGGATGATTGCTTCGGCATCGAATCGGCCTAGACGTGCCAACACTTTCTGGAAACTATTCAGCAGGATGGGAGAAGCCCTACGTTGGACCAACAATTGGCCGCAGGACACAACACAGCCCGGTCGTACCAGAACCTCCGCTGGCAGCTTTATCGAGGGAATGGGAACGACTATCGTCTTCACCTGCCGGGTCGTCAGCCGTTGGGCGGCAGTTTCGGAGATCACCCAGGCATCTTCGTGGTTCTGTCCTCGCCAAGCGAGATAGCCAACGCGAAGGTTCACCCCATATGGTCGGTGTTGCGGTGAATCTACCTCGGTTCTGACATGAGGCGGCTCGGCATCACGGACCTGCACCGCATACACTTGCATATTCGCAGCCATCAACAGACGTCGCGGGTCGTTGTGTTGAGGGAACGGGATCTGCGCCGTGCTGACAGAAAGAGGAACGCGGTCCTCGTGGACCAGGACGAGCCGACGATTACGAATCTTCACCTGATGCCCCAACCGCCCCGTCAGCCGAATATCCGTTCCTTCGGGCGTATGCACAGGATCCATCCCCCAATCGCGCTCCGAGGGCCTAATCCGATACGCGTCGGCCGTCACCCCTGCTTTCGGCACTCCGTCGAACTTTTGGTTATTACCGGTTCTCGATGACGAACCTTTCGCGGGATTCGTTAGAGCTTTCGATAAAGAAACCTGCAATTCCTGATCGTGGCTTGCCTGGGAAGAAGCCATTTTGTGGAGACGAGCGGTAATCACTAGGGATTTGGCCTATTCCTCCCCTAAGGGCGTCTCTACGACCGGTCGTAACCACTGCGGACGCTCGGGAAGGACCAGCTTGGTTTCCCGTGCAATCGCGTAGCGTCCTGCTCGGTTCGCTCCAAAGATGGCGTAGTAGATCATCTTGGCCAAGACGGGAAGCCCTTGTGGGGGTTTGATTCCTTGATGGCGTAGAATCTCGAAGACGGTTGCGGGGGGCGTGAGAAGCTTCGGCATCGTCAACTGCATGCCTGCTGTCGATACGATGAAGACGCCAGCGGTTTAGGGCATCGACAAGCCATTCGCCGGGAGGGACATATTCTACCACGACATCGGTCGATGAAGTACGCTGAGGCTCATGCACGCACAGTCTGATACTCCGTGATCCTGATTGGGCTTTTGTTGCGAGTTCGGAACTTCGGGGCCCCTCACCCAGCGGGTGAGGACATCGAAAGCGACATAGCGAAGCGGAGTACGCTTCTGATCGTCCTCGATCTTCCCGACGAACAGACAGCTATCGCTGGAAAAACATCACAGTGCTGTCTTTGAATTTGCCGCTCCAATGGAGCATCATCCAGCATGCGTGCATACTCGATGTGCCTGGACTCAGGTTGATCTCAATATGCTGCTTGATGTGGGCCTTAGTGAAGTCAAAGGGATTATCATCATCGCTGTCGATCCATTTTTCCAGCAACTTCATGATTTGTTCGTGGTTAGTCGGATCTTCGATCCCCTCGATCGGCACCCATTGGATTTTTTCCCCATCGATCTTTGCACCGGCTTGATTGCGCGCTGTGATGATTCGTTCGATCACCTCTTTCAAATAAGGCTGGCTGTCTGGCCGGTCGAGTTTTGTCTGGTGCAGCAGATAGACGCGATCGAGTTTCTCCAAGTTGCAATGTTTGCTCTGTTCATGGAACAGTGCCGCGAGCGTGGGACCTGTGAAGATGATATGGTGATCGTCCCGAACCCATTCCGGCACCCCTGGCCAGTTCGGATCATGGTCAGGACGGATCTGAAGTTGCTGTCCATGAAAGTAGATAGGCTTGCCTTACTTGGTTTGTTCCCAGTTCGGCCATGGATCGTTGTTCAGTCCAATCCAAGAGACATAAAAGGTTTTCTCTTTTATTTTACTAGCCATAACTGCTCATCTGATTGGTTACCGGAAGTGTAATCCCTGGCACACTATTATTGAAACCATCGGAAGACACGACCCAAGAAAAATTCCGAAAATATCGCAAGAGAGATGAAGTCGTGCGAACTTGCCCCATTGTGGCGGAGTCTTTATCTTCTGTGGAATCTTCAAAGTCCATAAAAACCGCAGGTATGCAAAATCGGGTGAACCTAAAAACTCCGCAAATGTCGCATCCAATGATGGCTCTGAAATCTGAGAACCTGCCAACCGTATGGCACCTCGCCAGTCCAACGGTCGGACTCGATGAAAAATCGCCGGTTTGGTGAAAAACCAAACGGCGAAGACGTTCCTGCAGTAGGGACGCATCAATACCCCCACGAGGAGATAACCAGCGAACCAGAACACCTATGGAACTAGTCCCTTCAGGCGTTCTTTCTGGTGGATTTGAGTTCATTCCGGTGGATTTGAGTTCATTACTGAAGCTACTCTCAAAGGGGGCCTGGGAGTGGCTTTCTTGCTGTCTTGTCCCAAAGCCGCACGGGGAAAACAAGCGATGGAAAACCATGATCTGCCGCAAGACTGGTACGAGGACGAAGAAGAACAGCAAGATGTTCCTGAGGATGGCCACGACATCGAACTAGAAAATGTGGTCGTCGTCGGGCCGATGATGCTTCCTTCAGATTTACACGAGTGTATCTATAGCTGGGCCAAAGATTACAAGAGCGACGAGATACCGGCATCCAAGGAAATAACTTTGAGCATGGTGACTCAGATACAGGAAGCGGCCTGTTTGCAGAATGGCCGTGTGTCGGGGGCGGACACCAAGACGTGGGAATCCTTAGGGCTGCGGCTGGTTCGAGAGGTGTGGGCGAAGTCTAAGAAGAGAAGAAATGTTATGTCTCCCCGGACAACAGCTTCGGGCGTTGGTACTGGACTGATCCCGAAGTTCTGGTATAATTGAGCGATACTGGGGAATGGTCCGCTTGGGATTTCGCGTGATTTATTCGGGGTTTTGGACGCCGAAGTGGGAGCTTCTGGATATCAACGCGTATTGCGATCGGTTGTACCTTGCGTCCAGTCCGTGGGATGTGACCGAGTTTGAGCGCGACTGTCAGTTCTGGGAGGATGCTCCCTTGCAGGTGGAGTATCCGCGACTTCCCGGAGGGGATTATTGGCCGTTGGTATTGTGGGACGGAATCAACCGAGCATCCCTGACTTGGATAAAAGAGGAAGAACAGTCTCCGAGTTCCGAACCCGAGAAGACCGAGAACCCAAAAGACGTGAACGAGGATGACCAGTAACGCTCCCAAGGCGCTACGGGGCATCATCCCCCCGGATGGGGGGTAGTGATCTTGTCGGATTGGGTTGGCCCCGCGTTGGCGCTCGCTAACGCGGGGATCGGAGAGTTACTCTCCGGGGGAAAAGTCGCGGCAGTGAATGAACTGAGTAGAGCGAACACCTGATTGGTTACGCTAACCTTGTCTCACAACCAAAGGAGGTGTCCCATAGCGACGATCTACCATGACTTTGTCCCCGCTGATAATCAGCGGGGCATTCGCTTGACCTTCCACGCCAAGAAACGAATGCAACATCGGAGCATCAACTTCGTCGCCGTTGATGCTGTCATGGATTACGGTCGTGCTGTGAACACTCGAGGAGCTATTGTCTATGCTATCGGAAGGAAAGAAATTACCCGGTACGCCCAACTGTTCCTGATCCCGTTTGGCACAGTTCCCTCGAAGAGTCGATGCATCGTCTTGGTGGGTCCGCCATCCTAGCGAACTTTCCCGATGCTTCGAATCTCTCTTCACGATGTCGCCTACTCGGGTGACATCTCAAGCAGTCCCCCGGATCACAACCCAAGCACCACGCACCTTTGTAGCAGCACTCAGACACATCGTAGCGTCGAGGTGCTCTCTCACACCAAGGAGTAAAGCCATTTTCACCATCAGCAAAACCACTCTGGCTGTTCTGTGTACCGTTTTGCTCGTGGAAGTTTCCGCACTGGCAGGGGAACCGGTCCCAATGCTGCTTCCGGCAGATCCAACGACCGCTCGCCAACGACCCATCTTGGAGCCTTTGGCAGATACGATAACCGCTCGCCAGCGAGAGTGGCTCGACGCCTCCGTGGACGAACGCATTCGTATTGCCGAGTTGCTCGGTGAAGAAGGGGCAATGGCCTACGCCAAGAAGAAGGGCTACCAACCGATTCTGACGAAAGCCAACAAAACCCTGCCGCAAGGCTTCGACCAAGTCTACCGGGCCAAGAATGGCGGCATCGTGGTGATCGAGGCCAAAGGAGGAACTAGCCCCCTCGGCCACGCCTACGGCCACCCGCAAGGCACGCCCTCTTGGGCCGTTGAAACAGCCCACCGGATGATGAAAAGTTCCAGAGCCTCAGTTGCCGAGAAGGAAGCGGCCAAGTTCGTCCTCGAGGCGGCGAGTTCTGGGAAGCTGACCGTCGAGGTCGTTCGGACAAGCCACATTCAGGGGGAACCTGGTGTTCCCGTGCTCGAAAGTTCGCTGAAAGCCGGCAATGCAGAGAAGAAAATGGCTTCCGCGATCCTCGAAAAGTTGGCCATGACCACGAAGGGAGTACAAGCCGCTTCCAAGGCGGAAGCATCTGCTCAAGCGGCCGGCAAAGCCGCTTCGGGGGCTAGCAAAGCCGCTTCCGGCGCACGAAATCTCTCTCATGCGGCGAAAGCTGCTGCAAGTGGCGCTGTGATCTTCGACGTGGTGATCCGCGGGAAAGAGTCGGTCGAAACGGAAGAGAAATATCGGAACGGTGAGATTTCGAGCGGAGAACGTACCACTCGGCACGCGAAGAACGCGGCCGGTATGGCCGGTGGTTGGGGAGGTGCCTGGGTGGGGGCCAAGTCGGGCACGGCAGCCGGAACCGCAGTCGGAGCCTTCTTCGGCGGAGTGGGAGCCCCGGTAGGTGCTTTCATCGGTGGTAGCGTGGGTGCCATCGGCGGCTACTTTGGCGGAGAGTACCTCGGCGAACGATTGATCGACGGCTTGAAGCGATTTTGGGAATAGACTCGCTCCCCCTGCGGGGCTGGTTTCACGCTGCTGATCCTTGATCTGAGGTGATGCAGCTCGCAAAGTAGCTACGGGCTTCCGAGGAAGCCCTACTCTTTTCATGCCCATGCCTGCTCCCCCAGGTATGGGCTTTTTGTTTTGAAAGGAATCGATTCAGAACCAACCCAAGCGCCGGTTTGCAACATGCAGGAAATCAGTGCTGAGAAATGAAAGTCGTCACAAGTTCCTGTCCTTGTGACGTTTCGAGAGCCGACTGCGGGACTCGAACCCGCGACCTACGCTTTACGAAAGCGTCGCTCTACCGGCTGAGCTAAGTCGGCGTTCATGCACCCCTTCCGAACGATCGAGCAGCCCTTGCTTGGCTTGACTACACCGCCTCTCTGTACACCCGACAGGACTCGAACCTGTAACCTATGGTTCCGAAGACCATTGCTCTATCCAGTTGAGCTACGGGTGCACGCCAATAGGACGTCCTTACCTTTGCTGATTATGGAGGGCAAACCCTCGCTCGTCAAGGGCAGTGTCGCTGGTGCGGTCGATGGCGGTATCTCAGGCAATCGATACGCTGGAGCGGTACAACGGTTCAAAGTGATCGAGCAAAGCCAGGCTGGCGTTGCGTTGGACGTCTCCCATGACGGCGATTTGCACCAGTCGCCGTTCTGCTAAGTAACTGCTTTGGCCGGCGATCTGATAGCCCCAAGATTCGCAACGCCGCACGAAGTCGGTCGTCGATTCTTCTCCCGGCGGAGCGAAGGTCACGATCGCGCCGCAGGCGTCAGTTTCGCTGGCCAAGGGCATGGCTCCCATCTGACGCAGACGCCGACGAATGTCGCGGCCTAACGCATCGATGAATGCGTAACGCGACCGGGCTTTCTCGGGGGTGCTGAACACTTCAAGGGCGGCATCCAGCGCATGAATCAACGGCGAAGGCACCGTGAAGCGCGGACCACGGATGCCTAAAGCCGCAGGGACATCGAGGTAGCTGGGAAGGCGATTTACATCAACGTTAACCAATGCTTTTGCATCCGCGTAAACCATGGCGATGCCGGGGTACGAACCTAATGCTTTGCCTGATGCGCCGGAAGCGAGGTAGACGCCCCGCAGATCGACCGGCACCGCACCGATGCTCGAAACGCCATCGACACATACGCGAATGCCGCGTTGCTCGGCCAAACGCACTAGTCCTGGCAGATCGTTCAGCACGCCGGTACTGGTTTCATGATGCACTCCCCAAACCCATCCCTGAGCGGGCAGTTGGGCCAAAGCCTCGGCGACTTCGTCGAGATTCCACGGCTTGCCCCAGGGCCACATTAGCACGCGTGGCCGCAGATGCCAACGTTCCGCTTGACGCAGCAAGCGGCAGCCAAACTCGCCATTGACCAACACCAATCCGGCCGTCGCGGTGGGGTCGGCGGCCAAGGTCGCGGCAATGGCTTCGTTGGCCAACGTGCCACTGCCGACCATCAAGGCCACGTCTTTGCCACCCACCAGCGTTCGCAAGCGCATTCGCACTCGTTCAAACAATTCGCAGAACGATTCGGAGCGATGATACAGAATCGGTTGGTGGAACGCCTCGATCACCCGCGGGGCCAGTGCCACGGGACCGGGAAGTAGGCAGATCTTCGCGGGAGCATGCGTCACAAGTTTCGCTGACGAGCAAGCCTCGGTCGAATTAGAAGAGGGAGTGGCGGAGTCTGTTGCCTTGGGGGAAGCAGACGCAACGACAGCATCTGGCGTGGCCGAACTCGGGGAACAAGCCGAAGAATCCGGCGTGGCCGAAACAGGGGAACGTAAGGGGGAATCCGACATGGCCGAACTCGGGGGTGAAGCGGCAGCATCCGGCATAGCCGATCCGGGGGGAGAAACGCAAAGGCTTGGCGTAGCCGAGGGATTCTGTTCGCGGGCTAGGCGTTTGAGCCATTGCTGAATCGAACGTCCCATGGTTTTTTCGATCCGAGTCACGGGCAGACGCATCGGGATGAAGTCGCAATTGCCCGAACGGACCGCTGGCCCCAATGGCTCGAAACCGAGGTGTTCGTACAATTTACGTTGATCGACAATGCCGGAGATAAAAAAGTCGGTGAAGCCTTGCTGTTGGGCATACAGATACAACGTCCAGACCAAACCGCTGAGGATGAGCGAATGCCGACGCCCCGGTTCGATGGCAAGCAACCGTACTTCGACCGGACGCACTCCCTCGGCCGTCAGGATCGAAGGATCGGTCAGTCGATCGGCAATCGAGAA
>CALEEC010000289.1 GCA_937949245.1 uncultured Gemmataceae bacterium
GTGAGCAGAGCATCGTGCCGCAGCATGCGTTGGCCTTGACCAATAGTCAGTGGTCCCTTGACTCGGCTCAACGCATCGCGGAGCGTTTGGCCAAGGAAGTGGCTGCTACCGACGACGATGCCTTCATCCGTCGGGCTTTCCTACTGGTGCTAGGGGCATCGGTGCAGGATGCCGAATTGGCGGCGTGTCGCAAAGCCTTGGCAGAGTGGCGGAAACTGCCCAACGAAGCCAACTTGGCCCAAGCCCGATTGGTGTGGGTGCTGCTGAATCACAACGATTTTGTCACCTTGCGCTAGAAGAACGGACGGAGATTCCGAGCCATGCGACCGAAAACGCCATCGTCCTTACCATTCCAGGGGATGCTCCAGCGCCGCGATTTCCTCACGCAAGCATGCCTGGGGTTCGGCGGATTGGCCCTCAGCGTGATGTTGCACCGCGACGGTTACGCCAGCACCAACGGCAGCACCTGGCAGCCTCCCACGGGCAAGCCGCATTTTCCCCCCAAGGCCAAGAGCGTCATCTGGCTGTTCATGAACGGCGGAGTCAGCCACGTCGAGAGTTTCGACCCCAAACCGATGCTCAACAAGTATGCCGGCAAAAGCATCTCCGAAACTCCCTTTGCCAGCGTTCAAGATCCCAAGAAACTGGCAATCGAGCGTTTATTGGTGCCCGATGCCAACGGCAATCAACGTAACAAGTTGTATCCGTTGCAAGTGGGATTTCGCAAGCATGGCCAAAGCGGCCTGGAGATCAGCGATTGGTTCCCCCACATCGCTCAGCATGCCGACAAACTCGCCATCGTCCGCTCTATGTGGACCACCGACAGCAATCATGGAGCGCAAACGCAGTTCCACTCAGGCCGGCATATGAATGATGGCGAATTTCCCACACTGGGGGCTTGGGTGCATTACGGGCTAGGCTCGTTGAATGAAAATCTGCCGCAGTTCATCTCCATCGGTACCCGCGAATACTGGAACAAACGCGACGGCAGTTACCTCGGCCCTGCCCATGACGCGGTTCCCCTACGCATTGATCCCAACCGTCCATTGGACTTTAGCCGACCCGAACGGCCGATTTCTCCCCAAGCTCAAGCCATTGGAGCGGACCTACTGCGGCAACTGAACCATCTGCGCGGCCAAGACTATCCCCATGACCCGAGTTTGGCCGCCCGCGTGGCCTCCTATGAACTGGCCTTCCGTATGCAAAAATCGCTACCGGAGGTGATGGACTTCTCCAAGGAAACGGAGGAGACGAAGAAACTTTACGGTCTGGATCAGCCCCATAGTCGGGAGTTTGGTTCGATTTTGTTGGCGTCGCGGCGTTTGGTGGAACAAGGGGTGCGGTTCATCCAAATTCAGCACGGCGGAGGTGGTGCCGGTGCTTGGGACGCCCACGGCGGGTTGAAAGCGAATCACTCCCGCAACGCTTTGGCAGTGGATCAGCCGATAGGTGCGTTGCTGGGAGACTTGGAGCGTCGCGGGTTGTTGAAGGAAACCATCGTGGTGTTTGCTACCGAGTTTGGCCGAACCCCGGGTTCGCAAGGTTCGGATGGCCGTGATCATCACATTTTCGGTTTCAGTGTTTGGTTAGCTGGGGGAGGGATCAAAGGCGGAGTGGCCCACGGCGCGACCGACGAGATCGGTTTCCACGCGGCAGAACATCGGCATTATGTGACCGACATTCACGCGACAATCTTGAAATTGCTGGGGTTGGACTCGCGGAAGTTGGAAGTCCCTGGCCGCAAACGGCTAGATATCGATCATGGCAAAGCCATCGATGAAATCATCGCGTGATGGCCTGCAACGAGCATAGCCCCGCGATCAGCCACAACGCCAAGGATTCGTCGTTCTCAGGAACGATGATTCGTCCCTCAAGGAATTGCAATGATGAGTGCGGCCGATACGAAGATTCAGGCAATCCAAACCGTGTTGCGTCAGGAGATTGCCCCAGGACTATACCTCGATGGCTCGGCGATTGAGGTACTCGACCTCACGGACGGCGTCGTTCGCATTCGCTTGGGCGATGTCTGCGCCAGTTGCCCTAGCACGATGATGACCTTGATTCACGGTCTCGAACAAGAACTCCGGCAACGCTTCCCCGAAGTGGAGTATCTCGAAGCGGTGCCCTGACGCACCAAGTTACGCGACATGGAGCCAACGACAGCTCGATGAACCGCCAACGCGAGTGGGCGGGTTCGCGATGCACTCCCCATCGACTGGCGTCGTCGGTTCCCGAAGGGATGAAATCTGTCGGCTCAGCGTTTCAACAGCCACTCTAAGACGGCTTTCTGGGCATGCAACCGATTGCCGGCCTGTTGGAAAGCCACGCAATGCGGACCATCCATAACCTCATCGGTAATTTCTTCCCCGCGATGAGCGGGAAGACAGTGCAAGACCTTGACATGCTTCGGTGCTTTGGCCAACAAAGCGCCGTTCACTTGGAACGCGGCAAAGCGTGCAAGGCGTTCCTCACGTTCCGCTTCTTGCCCCATGCTGGTGAACACATCGGAGTAAATCACATCGGCCTGACGCACCGCGGCGATCGGGTCGTTGAGCATTTCGAGGGTGGCTCCACCCGTCGAATGGCGAAACTCTTCTAGGAAGCCTTCGTCGAAACCGTAGCCTGGCGGAGAAGCCAAGACGAACTTCGCCCCCAATTTGGTGCAACCGACCGACAGCGACTTGGCCACATTGTTGCCATCGCCGACGAAGACGATGGTTTTGCCTTTCACTTCGCCAAAACATTCTTGAATGGTCAGCAAGTCGGCCAAGGCTTGGCAGGGGTGCGCTTCGTCGGAAAGCCCATTGATGATCGGCACACTGGACCACCGGGCCAATTCGTTGAGGGTCGATTGGTGGAACACGCGTAACACCATGGCATCGACGTATTGGCTCATGGTTCGGCCAAAATCCGCCAAGGTTTCACGCCACCCCAGACCGACTTCATTCCCCGGGAGAAACAGGAAGGTGCCCCCCAAGTGCGTGATGGCCGTCTCGAAACTGACACGGGTGCGTAGCGAAGGTTTCTCGAAGATCAAAGTAATGATGCGCCCGGCGAGTGTGGGGGTTTCGGTCCCCTGTTGCCGAGCGGCTTTCAGGCGTGCTGACTCCGACAGCAAATGGGTCAGTTCGTCCTTCGTCAGGGCGAGGAGTTTCAGGAAATGACGCATGGCCTGTGCTAGACTCCGCTGACGGTTAGCCCGCATGCGCGAGCATCACCTCGTCGAGAATGTCGCAGCCTTCGTCGATCTGCTCATCCGTGAGATTCAGAGCGGGAAGGAACCGCAATACCGTTTGATGGGTGCAATTGATCAGCAATCCGCGTTCCAGGCACTTTTGCACGATCGGTGCCCCTTCGATGGTCAGTTGCACACCGATCATTGCCCCCAGAATGCGAATTTGCTCGATCAGGGAACAACGCTCTTTCAAGGCTTCCAAGCGAGCGCGAAAGCGTTCCCCGATGAGGGTGGCACGCTCCAAAAGCCCCTCTTGCTCGATGGTTTCGATGGTCGCCAGGGCAGCACGACAAGCGATCGGGTTGCCGCCGAACGTCGCGGCGTGAGTGCCCGGTTTGAGATAGTCGGCCACTTGCGGACGAGCGATAAGGCCGCCCAAAGCTACCCCCCCCGCGACCGCTTTGGCCAAGGTCACAATGTCCGGCGTGATGTTCCAATGCTGATGCGCGTACCACTTGCCGGTACGGCCCATCCCCGTTTGCACTTCGTCGAGGATCAGCAACAAACCGTGCCGATCGCACAATTCGCGTAGACCTTCCAGATAACCCGCTGGTGGCAGACGGACCCCCCCCTCGCCCTGGATCGGTTCGACCATGATCGCGCAGGTTTCGCTATCGATCCGCTGGGCCACCGCGTCGAGATCGCCGTGCGGGACGTAGGTAAACCCCGGCAACATCGGCCCCATGCCGGCGTGATACTTCGGCTGGGCCGTCGCACTGAGCGAACCCATCGTGCGACCATGGAAGCTATGATGCATGGTCACGATCTTGTAACGTCCCTGCCCATAGAGCCGAGCGAGTTTGATCGCCGCTTCGTTCGCCTCGGTGCCGCTGTTGCAAAAGAAGCATTTGCCCTGAAAGGTTGTGCGTTCGCTCAACGCTTGAGCCAATTGGCCCTGCGGTTCGGTGTACCAAGTGTTCGGCACATGAATCAATTGGCCGACCTGCTCCCGCACGGCTTCGACGACGCGCGGCGGACAGTGTCCGATCAAGCCACAGCCCCAACCTGGGAAAAAGTCCAGATAGCGATTGCCTTCGGCATCCCAAACGATTGAGCCTTCCCCGCGAACCAGGCAGACTGGGTAACGGGTATAGTTCCCGATCACATACTGCCGGAATTGCTCTATCGTTTGCTGCGAACTGCTGCTAGCGGTGATGGTCGGCATGGTGGTCGTCATGATCGAAGGTCGAATAACTTGGTTTCCGGTCAAAATACGAACCCAAGGCTATCTATCCAACCGCGGGAGCGCTGGATTGCATCAGAATTTCATGGGGCAATTTCGCTGTCGGTGAAGCGAAATTGCTTCATCCCAGGATGATTTCGCTGCTGGTAGAGCGAAATTGTTTCATCCCAGGACAATTTCGGTGCCGGCTCCGCGATGCGTGTAGATTTCCAACAGTAGCGTATGCCGAACCCGACCGTCCACGATATGCGTCTTGCCAACGCCGGCACGCAGACTGTCGAGGCAGGCTTCGACTTTCGGGATCATTCCGCTATCGATCACGCCGCCACGGATCAATTCCTCGCTTTGGCTGGCGGTCAGGTGCGTCAGCAAGGAACTGAGGTCTTTCCGATCCGCCAAGATGCCCGGCGTATCGGTGAGGAACACCAGTTTTTCGACACGCAATTCGGTAGCGACCGCTGCCGCGGCCGTGTCGGCGTTGACGTTGAGCCAACCGGTGTCGGTCAAACTGATGGCCAACGAAGGAATGATTGGCACGACTCCCGCCGAAGCAAAATCCGCGATCAACGACCCATCGACCTTGGTCACCTGTCCGACGCGGCCCAAATCGATAAGTTGCCCGGTTTCGCCTGGCATGAGCCATTGTTTGCCGAACAGACACTGCAACGGCCCACTGTGCAAGCCGACCGCGCGACCGCCTAGGGCACGCATCTGACGCACGATATCCGCGTTGATCTCTTCGCGCAGGACACGCACGACAATGTTCAACGTCGCCTCGTCGGTCACCCGTCGGCCTTGGATCTTGCGCGGTTGCAGTCCCGACTCGGCCATCGCTCGGTCGATCGGTTTGCCTCCGCCATGTACGACGATCGGTTTCATCCCGACCGTTTCCATGAAGACGATCGCTTGCAATGTCGAACGCAGCGCTTCAGGATCTTCCATCGCGCTGCCACCAAGTTTGATCACAATCATCTGATTGCGGAAGCGACGGATATAACTGAGGGCTTCCAACAGTGCTTCCGCTTTGCGTATCGCGTCGTCCATCGAGCCAGAGCCGATCCGAAAGAAGCGGGAGAGTAAATATGTAAAGTTAGAACCACGCTTCCTTTTCGTCAAGAGGCGAATTGCGGAAAAATCCTCCTCCTGAGATCATCGAGGTGTAATTTCCCGCAGGGGGGATTCTTCTATCTTGTTCGATGAAAGAGGGGATGCTCGAAAGCTCTCGTTGCTGCTGGGGATTTTAGCCTCATTTGTCGGAAGGTGGAACCGATGCTGCCACGCATTCTCGAACCGGAGATCATGGATTCGCCCAACGATGCACAGGATTACGACGCGATGGATCATTCCGTCGTCAACCAGCGTTTCGTGGCCGACTTTCTGCAAGTGTGGAATGGTCGATCTCCCATCCTCGATGTGGGAACCGGAACAGCACAAATTCCCATCGAGTTTTGCCGACAGTCTCCCAGCGGAACGATCATAGCGATCGACTTAGCCCAATCGATGATCGATCTGGGGTGGAAAAACGTCCGCTGTGCCGGCTTGGAAGATCGCATCGAGTTGCGTCGGGTCAATGCGCGTTCGACGGGCTTTGCCGAGGCGTCGTTCCCCGCGATTATGTCCAACAGCATCATTCATCACATCCCCGAACCGATCGAGGTCTTTCGCGAAATGCTGCGATTGGCTAGTCCGGGGGCCACGCTGTTCGTCCGCGATCTGATGCGGCCACGCGATCTGGCCGAGTTGGAACACCTGGTACAAACCTATGCGGGGGACGCCAACGCGCATCAACGGCAATTGTTTCGCGATTCGCTGCATGCCGCTTTGACTGTCGCGGAGGTGCAGGAGTTGGTCGGCCACTGGGGCTTTGCCGCAGACAGCGTTCGTCCGACCTCCGATCGTCATTGGACTTGGTCTGCCGTCTGTCCCGGCGAGCCATCGACGTGAGACGCCAAAGTTTCCGCAATATGGCGAGCCGGCAGGACAGCCGTCGCCGGAGTTTCGTTGACACGAGTTTCGTTGACACGGCGAGCCGGCAGAAGTCCGTCGCTGGAGGGACGGACACAGCGGGCTTACGCCCGTTGCTCCGAGGGATGGAGATGCGCTTCGCTCTCTTGGATTCGACCCGACGACTTGCGTCGTCGGCTCCTAGATTTTGTCCACAAGAGCTGCGGAGGCAAGTCTGCGGGTACTTCCGCCTCCCTCATTGACGCAGATGCCGACCAAGCTACGAGTTAAGCGGCGTCGAGGAGTTCGCGTGCGCCCGAGGCCAACAGTTCGGCGGCGAGTTCTTGGCCAACGGCTAATGGAGTTTCCACCGGGCCACGGTGCGTCGCTACGATACGCCGTTTGCCATCGCTCGACAGCACGGCCCCGCGGAGGATCAAGGTTTCGTTCTCGATGCGTGAATGCACGCCGATCGGCACCAAGCAACCGCCCCCCAGAGCGTAGAGCATGGCGCGTTCGGCCTGAATGGCCGTCCATGTCGGCAGATCGTTGACTGCTTCGACCCAATGGATGGTTTCCGCATCATCGGCACGGGCTTCTAGGCCGATGGCTCCTTGGCCAACCGCGGGTAACATCCAGGTCGGATCGAGAATTTCGGTGATGACCTCGGCCAAGCCTAAACGTTCCAGCCCGGCTTGGGCCAAGACAATGGCATCGAGTTGTTGTTCGTGCAATTTGCGTAAGCGGGTTTCGACGTTGCCCCGTAGATCGACCAAACGCAGATCCGGCCGACGATTCAGCAATTGCGCCCGACGACGCAAACTGCTCGTCCCCACGATCGCACCTTCGGGAAGCGCATCAAACGAAGGATGTTTGGCGGAGATGAAAGCATCTCCTGTCGCCCCACGAGGCGGAGTCGCGACCAAGCGCAGGCCGGCCACCGGTAAAGTCGGCAGGTCTTTCAAACTGTGTACCGCGACATCGGCACGGTGATCGAGCAACGCATTTTGAATCTCTTTGGTGAAGACGCCGATGCCCCCCATCTGCGACAACGGCCGATCTTGAACCACGTCGCCCTGCGTTTCGATTTGCACCAATTCGACGGGCCGCGGCGCAAGCACGGGACGTAGATAGACGGCTACATGATGGGCTTGCCAGAGCGCCAGTGGCGAACCACGAGTGCCCAAACGAAGCGGTGCGCTGTTCATGCTACGATTCATCTCGACAACCAAAATCGACCGTCGTTTTGCCGGACGGCGAAGCGATCGGCATCCGTGATGCTATCAGAGTATTCGAGAAACGCCCGACGTCCAAAATCATCTTCGGGTCAGTTCGGCGAGTTTGGCTTCGTCGGCTTGCGCCAGAGGGATTTGGTCCTTGGAGCGGTAAGCTCGGGCAGGGACTGGGTCGGCGAACGGATAGCTTGGGACGAGCTGCAGCGACTTCGCGATATTGTTGTTGTCGCAAGTGATGTTGTATTTCCTAAAATATTGTGGCGAGCCAGGGCAGAGACAACTCCTAGTGGGCTGAGGCTGATCGGCAAAATCTTCATCGATGGAAAAACTCGGTTAGGTAGATTTTCCAAGCTTGGCTGGGGTTCAGCTTTTGTTCGTTTCCTCGAGCATTTGATGGAGTTTGAGCGATCGAATGTTTCGGGCGGTGTCCACAGCCAGGAGCATCAAGCCGCACACCAGTAAGGTTCCGAGCAATCCGAGGATGGCCACAAACACGCTAAAGGTAGCAGCGATAATCCCAAAAAACAAGTTGCTTTTCATCAGGGGGATAATCTGCAACACGAACGCAAACGCTGTCCCCAGCAGGATCAAGAGGATGCCCAGCCACATCATCATGGAAGTGTAACCAGCGATGAAGGTGTAATACCAAGGCTCCCGAGGGGGTCGGCCGGAACGGTGAACCGGCATGCTGGTGCTTGGGGAGGGATCGAAGGTCGCGGCCTCGCTGTTCGATCGGCCATACGAGGGCACCGTCATAGGGGGAGGCAGCGGAGGCGTCGCGGTGGAGGGGGGCATCGGCGGGGAATAACTCATGCCCGTGCCGGTTGCTGCGGGGAGGGCCGGCGGGGTCGATGGCATCTGAAATGGACCGCCGCAATACGGGCAAGCCGTCACCTGACCGGCCAAGGCCGGGTTGTAGCGGATCGGCCGACCACAATGCGGACAACCCAACAGCGGTTCGTTCATCGCGGGTGCTCTCCGGCAGAAGGCAGGGGCCGACATTGTCGAACGCCGTTTCATGCTAGACTTTGTGGCATGCTGCGGTCAAGTGTCGATCAGACAACCGAACGAAAAACTTGCTCGGTTACGGACGGAGCGATCGCCGCAACGGCTCTTTTCGGAATCTGGACTTAGTCGGTCGGTAGGACGGTAGGGGGTTGGACGACAGAAAACGGATACAGATGCTGGTAGCGATCAGCAGTGATAGCCGGATAAGGAACGAGCCTGCAAACTGCTCTTTTCGGAATAGCCAAGGGACGCTACAAGCCCGATGGAACAGGAAGTCTCTGGTCGAATGCACAGGAAGGAGCGATCCGCATGGCACGGCGTGTGTCGCAGGCGATGTCGAGATCGGTTCGATGCCGTTATGGGGTCGCAGGGCTGCTGGGTTTGTTGGGCAGTCTGATCGCGCTGTGGCCGGCGCAAGGACAGCAGATTCATCGCAATGGCTTTGCCGGTCGGCATGTCACTTGGTTGCGTGGCGAAAACAACATCAATGCCCAAGAACTGGTGCATGATCTGACCGAGGAGTTGGCCCACAGTTTGCCGAGTTCCGAGCGGATTCGCTTAGAGGTGCCACGGCACACGCTGGAACTCCCGGTTGTCGAGTATTATTACCCGACGCAACCGGCCCCGGTCACGGCCGATCTCGCCGCTTCGGTATGGCTGAAAGCCTCGCGGTCGGGGATTCAATTCAAGGCCCGCGTGATTTTGCCGAATGAAAAACATCCGCAACGCATCGATGAACCGCTGACGGTCACGCTGTTGGGGGATGTGTATCAGTTGACCAATCGTTGGCAACGGTTGGAACTGCAACGCCCTGTAGACGCTTTGAAACAGCAGCAGCAACTGCTCCGTGCTCGCTATCAACGCGATATTGACATTCGCAATGCCTACGTCGATCGCTTGATTTTGAACCTCGCTACCGCTGCTGGTCCGTTGGATGTGTACATCGACGATCTGGAAATCGGCCCGGTACAGGCGGTGGCTCGTCCGGGGCCCGCAGCGGTGCCGAGTTCCCCCAACGGATCGGCAACCATGCCGTCGCTGCCGACGATCCCCGGTCGAACGCTGGGCATCCCCACCAGCAGCGGTGCTGCGACGTCGACGCTGGAAGCCATTCCGCGAACCGATCGAGGAATCTTGGTGCGTTACGAACGCGATCGGCTGCAAGTCGGGGGCAAACCCTTCTTTTTCCGCGCGATTCGCTATAGCAACACACCTTTGAAGACCTTACGCGATGCGGGCTTCAATACCGTTTGGTTCGATGGCAACACGCCGCAGGAACGTATCGAAGAAGCGGTCGCGCATGGTTTTTGGATCGTGCCGACCTTGCCCGAAATTGGCGAAGTCATACCGATTAATACCCCCTCCACACCGGGAGAGCAGCCCACCAGCATGACCGATCTGGCCAAGTCGAGAGATGCGACGATGTTGGCTGCTAGCATTAGCCGGTTTCTCTCGGGGGATGCCGTGTTGTTCTGGGACTTGGGCAGTGGCCGACGGCAAAGCGACCTGGAAACCGTCGCTCGCACCGCCCAAGCCGTTCGCGCGGCCGATCCGTACCGACCTCGTGGGGCCGATATCTGGGAAGGATTCCAAGCCTATTCCTACAACGTCGAATTGCTCGGCACCCATCGTTGGCCGTTGATGACCTCCCTGGAACTGACGAAATACCGCGATTGGTTGAATCAACGTCGCCTGCTGACCACACCGGGGACGTTCATGTGGACCTGGATTCAAACGCACTTGCCCGAAGGTCAAGCTCGGCTGTTGTATGGCCGTGACACGGCCCAAGGAGTGGAGGAACCGATTGGGCCGCATCCCGAACAGATCCGGTTGCTGACCTTCCTAAGCATCGCGGCCGGTTGCAAAGGGGTAGGCTTTTGGTCGGATCAATACCTTGCCGACAGTCATCAAGGCCGCGATCGCTTGCTTCAGATGGCCTTGCTCAACCGCGAATTGAGCATGATCGAACCTTTGCTGCTGACCGTCAGCAGCGATCCGACCTGGATCGAAACCTCGCATCCCGAGGTCAAAGCTGCGGTGTTGCGCAGCAAATTGGGCATCTTGGTTCTCCCCGTCTGGCTGGGCAACGGCATGCAGTGCGTTCCGGGGCAAGGGTCGATCCATAAATTAGGGCTGATCGTTCCGAATGTGCCTAACGGAATGCAACCCTGGCTGGTGCAACCGGGGCAGGTCCGCTCGTTGCAAGCCAATTGCGTGCGTGTCGCGGGGGGAACTCAGGTCGAATTGCCGGAATTCGACTTAGCGGCCGCCATTGTGTTCACCAGTGATTTGTCGAAAAACGGTCTGGTCGTCTGGTGGCAAGAACAGTGTCAAACCGCGAGCAAACCGGTCGCCCAATGGGCAATCGACTTGGCCAACATTGAGCAACAGAAGGTGTTGAAGGTGCATCGCCAGTTGGAGGCGGTCGCTCCTCCGGTGGTAGACGCCGATGGCTTGATTCAGGAATCGAATCGGCGATTGGATGAAGCGATCCGGCTGTTGCGGCAAACCAATTATGCGTCGGCTTACCAAGAGGCGTTGCGGTCGTTACGGCCGTTGCGGATTCTGATGCGGACGCATTGGGATCAAGCGGTACGCACGCTCGATTTACCAACGGCCAGCCCCTACGCGGCCACGTTTTACACACTGCCGAGGCATTGGCAATTTGCCAACGAGGTGCGAGCTACGCAAGTGTCGGCCAACGCGTTGCTCCACGGCAATTTCGAGATTCGCGCCGCGCAGAAGCCGACCTCGCCTTTCTTAGATCCCCCGGAGAAGACCCCTGCGACGAACTTGATCCAGGCTCAAGCGACCGCACGTTCGGCCGGCAATCCGGCTGCCAACGCCACCCCACCGGGCAAAAAAACGGAATCGCCGGGCATTCCGGTTGCGACTGCTTTGCTGGGGTGGACGGTACGTCAATCGACCGTCGATGCCGTCGATATGGATGCCAGGATCGTTGCTGCGCCCAAACTGAGCGAATCGCCGAAAGTGACAACTCCCCGCGATCCGTACAAACCGAGCAGTACCACGCGGATTCCCGATCCCCGAGACACGCAGCCGAAACCGACCCTAGGCGAAAAAATCTTGTCGCTGCGGGTTCGTCCTAAGGCCCTGGTCGGTTCCAACGGCAAATTGCAACCGGCTCCCGCCGTGCTGGAGAACACCTTCTTGAGCGTGACCACCCCTGCGGTGCGTTTGCAACCCGGCACCATTGTACGGATCAGTGCCTGGGTTCAAGTGCCGGAAACGATCAAAGGGACCGCCGACGGCGTGTTGTTTTACGATAGCATCGGCGGGGAAGCCTTCGGCGTGCGGTTTACCGAAGCCCGAGGATGGACGAAGTATCATTTGTATCGGCGTGTGCCGGCCACGGGAGTGGTGTCGGTGACGATGGCATTGACTGGGTTGGGAGTGGCGAATTTCGATGATGTCCGCATCGAACCGTTGACCAGCACCCAGGTGGTGCCGACGCAACCGCTGGTCACGCCGTTGCCGAATCCAACGCCGACTCCCTCGTTCCCGAACGGACCAACGCCCAGTTTCATCGCGTTACCGCGTCCATAACCGGGACCGAGCCAGGCTCCGCTGACGGATGTCGTCGGCTCGCCAATTCAGAACCCGAGGAGCCGACGACGCGCGTCGTCAGGGTACTGTGCAACACCTGTGGACTGGCGTCTGCGGCTCTTAAAACCGGAGCCGACGCCAGTCGTCGGAAGATTCGACTCCATTCGATCAAAAATCGCCGGTGCCGCGCCGCGACCAGAAGGGTAACGAGATGCCCCCATCCATGGCTAAGGTCGAACCCGTCATGTACGCGGCGGCGTCGGACAGCAGAAAAGCAATTCCCTCGGCAATCTCTTCCGGGCGAGCCAGACGGCCCATCGGTTGAGCTTTCGACGCCTTCTGCAACATCTCTTCGCTGAAGAATTTGCGTTCGCCCGGAGTGTCGGTCCAACCGGGGTAGATGATGTTGACTCGGACTTTGTGGGGAAGAAGTTCCATGGCGGCCGACCGGGCCATTTGGTCGATAGCGGCTTTGGCCATGTTGTAGGCCATGCAGTTGGGGAAAGCAATGTGGGCATGCGGCGAACTGACGACCACCACGCTTCCGCCAGTGCCCTGGCGAATGAGGTGTTTGGCCACGGCACGCAAAGCGTAAAATGCCCCCCACATCGACACATCGATGGTACGTCGGAAACCGGCCATGTCGGCAGTGTGAAACGGTTCGCGGTCACTGTACACGGCCGAGGTGACCAACAGATCGATGTGCCCTAGTTCGGCCACAATCTGATCGACCATGGCTTCGACCGCGTCTTGCTGCGATACATCGACCGGAAACAACATCGGCCGCCGACCCAGTTGACGCATCTGGTCGGCGGCCTGTTGGGCAGCCTCGGCCAAGGTCCAGTAATTCATGGCGACGTCAGCCCCGCGTTGCGCGAGCAATTTGCTAGTCGCTAGGCCAATTCCCGAAGATGCCCCCGTGACGAGGGCCACTTTACCAGCAAAAGGAAGTTGTTCCGACATGCCAGACCCTCATGGGCTTGCGTTGCGTCTTCCCGCTAGCCCACGCGGCCAGCGGTTTAGTCGTCTTCGTCCTCGATGCGGCTGGATCGGCGTCGCGTCAGCCCCGCTTTTTCGAGCAGGCTTTGGCTGAAGATGTCTTCCTCTTCGGCCAGCAACTCTTCCAACGCCTGTTGACCCGCCTGCGTCAGATTATATTGCACACGGAACTGACGTTTGCCAATATCCAGCAAATCGCCAGGACGCAGCACGCCTTGCAACGTGCGTTCGCGGTTGATTTTGATGCCGTTGGTACTGTTCAGATCGCGGACATACCAGTAGCCGTTGCGATAGGATAACTCGCAATGAGTGCCCGAAACATTCGGAAACGGCAGGCAAATGTCGCACGATTCACGTCGGCCAATGGTCAGGACGGGACGCAATAATGGAATCGCGTCACCTCCGCCGGTCGGAATCAGTTCACCTAAGGGTTCCGCACGCATACACTGGATCTCCACATAAGAACGATCAAATAAGGTCTTAGAGATGAAAGAAAGATCAAAGACCTTCCCCATTATAGAACATTCCTAAGCTCAAGTCCAAACCGGAACTGAGTCCATGGCATCTATCGAAGATGCAGCCATCTGGACCTGTAATATGGGAAGTGGCCCGAGCGGAGCAAACGTATGATGCGTTGTTATCGTTGGGATACGGTTCGTCGTCGTGCCGAGTGGTTGCAGCGCCCCCCCGAAGGCTCCCAAGTCACGGAAGAGTTACGCGATCCTCGGTGGATTTGGTGGATCGATTTGGAAAATCCTTCGGAGCAAGAGGAAACGCTGGTTTTCCAACAATGGCATCCGATCCATCCATTGACGTTAGAAGACATTACCCGCCCCCGTCGCGATCCCGGACGTTGGCCCCATTTGCCCAAGGTCGAGGAATTCCAAGACCATCTGTTGGTGATTTCCAACCCGTTGCGTTCGGATCTGATTCGCCCGGAAGGCGGAGTCAAGACCCTCGTCATCAGTCCTGGGGAATTGGCACGACTGCTGCAAGCACGCCCTAAGCAAGATTCCGAGGTGGTCACGAGTGATCTTCATCTCCAAGGCCGATGTGCTACCCAGCAACTCAGTGCCATCCTTACGCGAAACGTCTTGATTACCCATCATTATGAATCGCTTCCGAGCATCGACACGTTGCGGACATGGTTAGAAAAACATCCCGAGCAAACCGAACGCGGACCGGATTATCTGTATCAC